>DASZUY010000001.1:0-5762 GCA_035547495.1 Parafilimonas sp.
AAAGCAATCCTGTTTTTGGTTTATTAAAAAGGTCGAGCATTGTCGTCATGATTAATGTACGACTTTCTGAGTTCGGCATCACATCTTCAATAAACTTAAAAAGTTCATCCTGTAAATTTCTTGCAATTGGAAAATAAGGTATCAGCGTAAATAAAAAAATTGCACCTGCAGGCAATGCCATAATAAAATTAAATGCAATTGCAGCTGCGCGATCGCGTATTCCTATGCGCGTAACCTGTTTACCAAAAAAGCGCGCAACATCATACAAACATAACCCTGAAAAACCCGGCAGTATAAGTGTCTTGCTTCGTTTAATTAAAAATTTAAACGGCTGATGCGTTACTATGAAATTTTCAAATTTCGTCAATGTAAAAGCCCTTTATTTAAACTGTCTTTATGCAGCCATTCATTTAAAGCTTGCTGGTAAAGCTTTGCATACTTCTCATGATCCGCAAAGTTATTAGTGAATTGGTGATAACCGCTAAAATCACTTTTTGCAACAAAAAAAATATAATCGGTGTGCGGTGCATTTAAAACCGCATCGATGGTTACAGGTTGCGGTGTACAGATCGGACCTGGCGGCAAGCCCTTGTTGACATAAGTGTTATAAGGAGAGCTGGCTGAAAGATTATTATAATAAATTCTTTTTGCAGCGAAATTTTTTAAAGCAAATTTAATTGTAGGATCAGCCTGCAAAGGCATTCCTTTATTTAACCGGTTCATGTATACACTTGCAATATTACCTTTCTCATCATTCTTATTTGTTTCTTCTTCAATAATGGAAGCAAGTATATAAACTTGCGTTGGTGAAAGATTTAATGCCGCAGCCTTTTGTTCACGATTATCTTTTTCCCAAAATTTTTGTTGTTCATTCTGCAAACGCTGAAGAATATTTTTTACAGATGTATTCCAGTTAAGAAAATAAGTATCGGGAATTATCAGCGTCATTAAAGTGTTTGTATCAACATTTAATTTTGAAAGTGAATCGTTATTGGTAAGAAACTGCAAAGTGTTTGCAGAATCTGTTGAAAAATTTTTGCCAATGATTCTCGCAAGGTCTTCTGCAATACGCAATTTTTTTATAGTTAATCGTACCGCACTTTGATGATTATTTCTCAATGTGCGCATGAAAGAAAAAATGCTTTCGCCTTTTTTTATTTCAAAGCGACCGGGCTTTACGTGTTGCCATGCGTTTGCTCTTTTAGCAAGAAAATTAAAAATTGCCGTGCTGCGAATAATATTTCCAGTATCAAGCTGATGCATGATTTGTTCTTGCGCCGATGGAGAATCTCTTACATATACATATTGCGAAGCATTATCAAACTTCGTAGCTGGCGCAAAAACTATCCATAGCGCTACTATTATAATAATCAAAATAATCAATGCAAAAAATCCAAGTATTTTTTTCATGCAACAACAAAATTAAGTGCGGTTAAAATAGGCATTGAAATAAAACAAAATATATCATCTTAATAAATTTCCTGAGCTTAAAAATGACTGGCCACAATGCCTTGAAAAACCCCAGTTAGATGCAATTAAAGATTTAACAAAGTATTGCATAAAGTGACATTAAGTTTTTTTGATGAATATAAAACGTCGCACTACTTTGTATACACATTTTTAAACAAACATTACAATGAAAAAAGTAGTTTTCATTACCCTGCTTAGCATTTCTGTAGCTGCGATCGCTGTAACAAGCGGTCATTCTCAACAAAGTGGTATTATATCTGCTGATTTTTCAAACATCGCAGATACAACACCAAAAACGCATCACACTATGATGAAAAAACCGGTTCATGATAGTACGATGCACAAAACGGTAACGAAAACAAAAACGAAAATGAAACCAAAAACAAAGAAGCCGGTTAAAGACAGCACAAGCAAAAAATAATTAGCTCTGAAATTTACGTTTAAAGGTCGCCTGGTGGCGACCTTTTCTATTTAAACCGCTTATCAAAAAAATTATTCATTAACTTTCTTTTTACGAAATCAATCGTATATTGGCCGATATATTATTTTAATATGAAAGTTTTAAAACCTACAGATAGCGAATTGGAAATTTTGCAAGTTCTATGGGAGAAAGGCGATGCTACTGTTCGTGAAGTGCATGAGCAGCTTATTGAAATAAAAGATTGCGGCTACACTACGACGCTTAAGCTTATGCAGATTATGTATGAGAAAGGTTTGGTGTTGCGTGATGACAGCAGTCGCACACACATCTATAAGCCAAACGTAAGTCGTGATAAAACACAAAAACAATTGCTGAATAAAATGGTGGATTCTCTTTTTAGTGGCTCGCATTCACAACTTGTAATGCAGGCGCTTGGTTCAAACACCATTAGTCAAAAAGAGCTTGAAGAGATTCAGCAACTTTTGAACATTTATAAAAAATAAAACGTGCAAACAATTTTAGAATCTGTTTTCTTGCAGGCTTTAGCTTATGCATTGCTAAACAGTATTTGGCAAATGGGATTGTTATGGCTCGCAACACTGCTTGTATTGCGCATCTTTAATTTATCTTCTGCGCAAAAATTTAATATCGCATTTATAGCACAGTTAAGTGGTTTTGTTGTTTTTATTTACACTTTAATTTACATATTTAATCATCAAAAGTCTTTAGGGCTTTTTAGTATTGGCAATTTGGATTACATTGATGATAAAAGCAATGTACTTAAATATACCATGCCGACTGTTGGTTTGCTTTATGTAATCGTTTTGTTTAAACATATAGTTAAGCTGATTATTAATTACAGGTTCACACAAAATTTACGCAAAAATAATCTTGTAAAAATGCCCGCAGCAAACAGGGTTTTTGTTGAAGATTTAAGCGCGCTATTTTCTATTCATAAAAAAGTAAAAATCTATCTTTCAAAAACGATTCGCTGCCCGCTTACGATTGGTTTTTTTAAGCCATTAATTTTAATTCCGATGGCAGCAGTAAATCATCTTACCAGGGAACAAATGGAGGCGGTGATTTTGCATGAGCTGGCGCATATAAAACGTGCAGATTATCTTTTGTATCTATTACAGTGCGTAATTGAAAAAATATTTTTCTTTAATATCTTTTCAAAAATGATTGGCGATATTATTGAGCGTGAAAGAGAAAACGCCTGCGACGATTGGGTGATTCAGTTTAAATACAATTCTTTTCATTATGCTGAAGCATTATTAAAGCTGGGAAGATTTCAAACTTCGCTTGCAATGGCTGCATCGGGCAAAAAAGAGCATATGCTTTTGTACAGGATAAAACGCTTAATTCATCCTTCAGAAAATAATACTTACAAATCTTATTCTTCGTTACATTTTAGTTTACTCTCTTTACTCATTGCAGCCGGTTTAATTATTTCTTTTTCTACTAAAACTTCTTCCGGTACTACTAACCTTGCTACTGAAACATCTAAAAATATTGTGCCATCAGTAGTTAATGAAAAAAATTATAATCAAAGTTTTGAATCGCATGCAATACCATCAAATCAATCAGCTAAAAAAAGTACAACACAAGTTTTAGCAGAACAAAAGCAAGCGGTGCATAATACAAAAAGTAAATCAGAAGTCGACAAGGTTAAAACCGAAACCAAGGAGGATGAAGTTATTGAGCCTGCATACGTACAGCAGGTAAGTCCTGATTATATTGTTGCCACAAACAATACAATTGATTCTGATGAGCAACTTTCTACATATAGTGATGCGACCAATAAACAATTAGTGCTAAGCCAGGATGCTTATAAAAAGGCTTTATCTTATCAAAATTTTAAAAAGCTTGAAAGTATGCTTGCCTTAACCGGCGATTCAATTACTGTAACTGAAGATCCAAGTACAAGAGACAACTACAAAAAGCTGATTACCATTGAAACAACAGATAAGAATGGAAACAAGAATGTTTATAAAGTGATTGTTGAATTATACCAATAACCTACACAATCAGCATTGCATCTCCATAACTAAAAAATCTGTACTTATCTTTTATAGCTTTTTTATACGCTTCCATTATTAAATCATATCCCGCAAAAGCGCAAGCCATAATTAAAAGACTTGTTTTAGGTAAATGAAAATTTGTTACCATACTATCGGCAACATTGAATTTATATGGAGGATGAATAAAAATATTAGTCCAGCCTTCGCTTGGCTTTAAAAGTTTTTGTGCTGTAAAACTTGTTTCCATTGCACGCATAGTGGTTGTGCCGATTGAACAAACACGATGATCTGTTTGTTTTGCTTTGTTTACAATCTCGCAACATTCTTCATCTATCCGGTAATATTCAGCATCCATTTTATGTTTGCTGAGATCTTCAACTTCAATTGGTCTGAATGTACCCAAACCTGTATGCAGTGTTAATTCTGCAAAACGAATTCCTTTGATCTCGCAACGCTTAATTAATTCTTTACTGAAATGGAAACCTGCTGTTGGTGCAGCAACGGCGCCTTCATGCTTTGCATAAACAGTTTGATAGCGTTCTTTATCTTCTTCATCAGGTTTGCGCTTGATGTATTTGGGCAAAGGTGTTTCGCCTAAAAATTCAAGCATATTTCTAAAGCTGGCTTCATCAGCATCCCACAAAAAACGAATCGTTCTTCCGCGGCTGGTGGTGTTATCAATCACTTCCGCAACCAGTTCATCATTTTCACCAAAATATAATTTATTACCTACACGAATTTTTCTTGCCGGATCAACAATTACATCCCAAAGACGGTTGGGTTTATTTAATTCACGCAACAAAAAAACTTCAATACGCGCACCGGTTTTTTCTTTGCGGCCATACATGCGCGCAGGAAAAACTTTTGTGTTGTTAACTACAAAAACATCCTTGTCATCGAAATAATCAAGAATTTCTTTGAAATGTTTATTCTCTAACTGACCTGTTTTACGATGCACAACCATCATGCGGCTATCTTCGCGGCGCTTGGTAGGTGTTTGAGCAATAAGGTTTAGAGGAAGATCGAAACGAAATTGTGAAAGCTTCATGTGTTATACTGGTTTGAATGCCACATTCAACCCGCCTCCGCCTTACGGGGCGGTTGCAATGTAACCTGAAATTTAAAGCGTGCAAAAGTAATTTAAAAAACGTCAATTCACATAAAATTGATTTTTTATTTATTGAATAAACCGCGCCACTTTAAAAACCTCCATAATTTATATAACCTGATTACATTGTATAATTGCCGCCGCAAATGCTTGAAATAAATTTTCCGGAAAACAAATTCCGCATCAAAAAAGAAAATGGTAAAGAGATGATTTTTGATGTGGTGCGATCGAAATGGGTTACGCTTACACCCGAAGAATGGATACGGCAAAACTTCTTACAATACTTGCTTCAAGTAAAAAATTACCCAAAATCACTTTTATCAATTGAAAAAATTATAAATCTCGGAGAACTAAAAAAACGTTGCGATATTGTTGTGTATAGAAATAATTTTCCATGGATGATTGTAGAATGCAAAGAGATGAATGTTGATTTGAAGACTGCAGTTTTGGAACAAATACTTCGTTATAAAATGGTATTGCCTGTAAAATATCTTGTACTTACAAATGGAAAAAAAACTTTAGGGTTTGAACTTACAAAAGATGGTTTCATTGAAATAAATGAGTTGCCGTCATTTTAATAAAATTACTTTTAGCGCAAACCTCTTATTTAACAAGTTTCTTTATCAATCTTTTTTACATTTACGCCTACGCTAATTTTATTCACATGAAAAAAATATTGCTTCTTTTTATTTTATCGTTAGTTCTTATAAATGTTCATGCACAAAACCCAATCTATTAC
>DASZUY010000002.1:0-35553 GCA_035547495.1 Parafilimonas sp.
GCATAAAGAATAATGGCATTCTGAAACTAAAAAAAACAAGGTTCGCGTTCTCAAGATAAGCAGGCGCGTAAATGCCGCTGCTTTGTATGCCTAACAGTGAATGCCTGTAAACAACTAATAAAATAGCAATGCCTTTTAAATAATCAACCCAATGCAACCTGCTTTTTTCCAATGCAGGAAGATTGAACGCTTTTGATATGAATGATTGTTTTTTAGCTTGTAAATTTTTCATCTGAAGTTATTTTAAAACAGACACGGAATCTTTGATTGGCATAGCAGGAGAAACTTTATCTGCAGGTTGGGTTTTAAATGACAGCTTATCTTTTAATTTTAAAAATCTTGATTCATACAATCTGAAACTTATTTCAGCAACTATATATACAACTAAAACGCACAATGGAAATATTGCAACTCTCATCCAGACACTTTGCGGATGAAATAAATGATTGTAGAAATATACCACAATAATCCAGTGAAACACATACATTCCATACGAAACTTTTCCAATTCGCACAACCCAATTCGTTTCTAAAATTTTGCATAGGCGTTGGGAGAATTTCGTTTTGTTATCGCTTACAAGTAATAATATTAAAGATGCAAATAAAACATTCAGCAGACTGTATTGCCAAACGTGTTCGTATAAAATTGTTTCATCATTATGATATCCAAAATCTCTGAAGTAAGAGCCGACATCCTTTGCGTAAAGAAATTTAATCAAACCTGCAGCAACAGCAATTAAAGCAGTGATCAATAAAATAAGCTGCGGCTTTTTAATTTTTTTATCGAGTGATAAAACAGGTATAATACCACCAATAAAAAAAGCATCAAGATGACTTAATGTATTAAAGTAAACAGAAGTTGCTACAACGTTTGATGCGAAGCCTTCTTTTTCAAACCACATACCCAAAGCATAACGTATTAACGGACCTGCAAAAATGATAGTGATCATTAATCTTTTTGTAAACTTTGGAGCGCACAATAAAATAATGAACGGAAAAAAAATATAAAACTGTTCTTCAACAGACAATGACCATAAGAATGTAAAAACCGGTAAATTAATTACTGGTAAATGAAGTGTGTAATTAAATGTATACGTAAGTAAAAATGGTAAATATTGCGGAAGACTTGCAGGCGAATTAAAAAATTTATAAGATAAAACAAGAAATAAAATATAAGCGAAATATAAAGGAAAGATGCGCAAAGCTCTTCGGGTCCAGAATTTTTTAAATTTGAAAAATGCTGTGGTATCAGTTGCTTTCTCTTTCCATAAAATGCTAATAATTAAGTAACCAGATAAAACAAAGAAAAGTTGAACGCCCATCCAGCCGAAACGTGTAATCTCAGCATGAAAAGTCATTACTAATAAAATAGCAATTGCACGAACACCGTCTAAGCTTTTAATATATGTTCTGTTTGCATTCATTAATTAGCAAGAACTTTTTAAGTGCTTGTTTGATGTGAAGAAACGTTAATCATTTAAAAATGTCTTCCAGCTTTCTGCCAATTAATTTTTCCAAATCGAGTTTAATGAGATCTTGCTGAAGTTTTAGATTAACAGTTTTTACAACACCTTCATTATATTTTGCTGAAGCATCGTTATACGCTTCAAGTGTTGCCGTGCCATCACTGAATTTTTGTTCTACCTGCAGGTAATAAGCCTGCGCGTCATCGTTCGATTGGTTTTGTATTGCAATCAATTTATCGTACGTTCTGTATTGCGCATAATCACCTAAAACATTTGCCTTAATTGTTTGCTGCAACTCCAACTCCTGGTCTTTTACAATAGTGGCCGATTCTTTTGTTATTTTATAATCCGATCCGCCGGAAAAAATTAATCCTAAAGGAATGGTTACGCCAAAAAAGTACCTTGGATAAACATAAGCAGTTTGGTTAGTACGTTTGCCTGCAAAAGTTTGATCGTTATAATTTGCAGAAATGCTTAATAAATTAAGCCAAGCTTTTCTTTCTTTTTCCAATTGATAATCTATCGTTTTTCTTTGCGCTTGCGCTTCATCAAATTTTGGTTGTTGTAATGCTAATTCAACCAAACGATTTTCTGTAATAGAATCTTTATCTCTTTCTAGCTTTGAATAATACTGCGGTAGATATTGTTGATTGTTATTTTGTTTATATGGTACAGTATCTCTGCGAACGTTACGTGCTGTATCAGTGATTTGTGCATTTGATCTGATAGAACATGCCAACAGCAGAATAAGCAAAATTTTAAAATCAGTAAGTTTTAGTTTTTTCATAATAAGTTTATAAACGATAAATAATTAATTAAATTTTTATTTACATATTGCCAAGTATAATCGCAGATTTATTGTTTTCTTTTTTATTAAGATCTCTTAATCTTAATGTAAGCGCTACTATCGGATAATAAACAACAACTGCTGTTATTTGCAAAATTGCTTCCTGTGCAAAATCGGCGAGATAAAATGCAAACAGGCAGCCACAGCATCCTGCAAAAAGCATTTGTACATCATTATTTTTCGATTCAAAATAACCGCGAATGGAATTTCTGAGCGTAACAAAATATAAAATACAAGTTATTGAAAGCCCCAACCAGCCTATTTCCAATGCGGCTTTTAATAAACCACTATCTGGTGGAAAGCCTGCGAGAAAATGACCGGGATTGTATTGAATTCCTGCATCTCCTGTTGTGCCTAATCCGCCACCAATTGGATGCGAATAGATGTACGGCTGAATGTATGCCCTGTTTTTTTCGCGTACTTCATAAGATGCATCACTGGTGGCATTAAAGGTTGTTCTAAACCTGTTGATGGTTGCATTGCTATAAATAGGCGCATACATTATAAACAAGTAAACCAATACCAAAAAAACTGCAAAGAGTTGACTACTTCTTTTATTCAACGTTAGCAGCACGAACATCACCAAACCTGCAGCAGCCATGGCATTCGCAGTTCTGGTTCCTGAAAAAGCCATACCTAAATACATAAATATAAGACCGCCAAACATTATGAATTTTGTCGACCATTTTTTTTCGTTCAGTGCAATTACGCTAAATAAAATTCCACATGATGCCATAACAATTCCAAACGCAGTTGGATCTGACATGGTTGAAAATTTTCTGAAATCTCCATCAATAAAAATTAATCCAAAGCGGGTTTGATCTGCCATCACCCAGTTCTTTTCGCTTGGGAATAAACCATGCCATTGTTGAATACATGCGTACAAGCCTGTTAATACACAAACAATAAATAACACAGTGAGAAATCTTCTTATGGTGCGATGATTATCTAAAACTTTATAAGTAATAAATAAAAGAATTATAGTATCAAGGTATTTTCTAAACGCCTGGTACCAACCTACAAACGACTTTGCGCTCGGATTAAAAAGCTCGATAATTAAATAAAGAAAAAGTACTAACGTAACAATTATAACAGGCGTTCGAACAAAGCTGTTAAATGTATCAGCTAATGCAATTCTTTTTACAAAGAGCGAGAAAAGCGTTGTTAGTATTAATACATCTGATACGACACCAACAGGAAAAGCTTCGGTAAAAAAACGTGTTATTGCGAAAGCAAAAAACGAATAAACAATTGTAATGTATAATCCCGCCTCAGTATTTAACAGGCAAGTAATTACAATAGCTAATGCAAGCACTCCGCCTATTACGCCTAGCCCTAATAGTTGTTCTTGCGCAAACAGCAATCCTATTACAATTGCAAATACCGAAAAGATGATATATCCCACCCAGTTATTCAACTTTTGGTCAATAAAACTGGTGTTCCAGAATTTTTCAATTCCAGATATAACATTACTCCTCGGCATTACTTAAAAAAATAAAATTTTCAAACATAAATATATAAGTATGGCAGCGGCTGTAAGCGTTACCAGTTTTTCATGTATAGATATTTTTTTTTTATCCATACTTATACATCATTTAAATTTTCTAATTCAACCATATTTAGAACAGATCCGCAAAACTTGCCATTGAGGCTTTTAAAAAAGCTGATCGATTCTTTATCAATTTGCTTAACAATATGCTTTGCAGAAAATATGGCAACTACTCCATCTACATACTCGGTTAATTCTTTACTGTCTGAAAAATCATTTAGCGGAGGACCTTCAAGAAATACATAATCGTACACTTCAGTAAGTTTTTGAAGATGCATTAGTAAATGTTTTGAAGGTAATATTTCTGAAGGCGTATAATCGCCGCCGCCACAACCAATGATATATACTGCACCGTCTTTTACTTCAACCGCAGCATTTGTTACATTCTGGATAATTTGATCGTTTATTTCCGGAACAACAATTTGTTCGAGCATTGGTGTTCCTGCTAACTGCACAGTAAGATCATTATTACAAAAGTTAGTATCAATAATTAATACTTTCTTTTTACTTAAACTAAAACTGTAAGAAAGCGCCTGTATCAAGGTTGTTTTTCCCTGGCCTTTTTTTGTACTGGTAAAAAGAAAAACTTTTTTGCCACTGTGCTCAATTTCATAGCGCAGTTTTCGAATAGATTCTCTGAATACATTGTTCCTGTTTTTTTCTTCGGCATCTTCGGGCACATTTGTATTTGCAACAACATCAGAAAGCATTTTGTTTTTCAGGTTCATAAAATTCACCATGCTCAAAAGCTTAAGGTTTACTACACGCGAAAATATAAATGGTGTTTTTATTGATGAATCTAAATAAGTAAGAAATATTATTACAAGCACTGCCAATACAAACACAGAACCACCAGCCATACCCACAATTAAATATCTTTTAGATGGCAATGGTTCTATAGCAGGCTGACCAACTAATATTTGATGAAAGTTGTTTACCGAAGCATTGTTCATATCTACAGCTTCATTCAAATGTTGTTGTGCATCTGCATATTGTTTGTCGGCAAGGTCAACATCTTTAGATAAAATTTGTGCAGTTGCATTTCTATTTGCCTGACCGGCAATTGCTGCTTGGATAGCAGTTATTTGTCCCTGTAAATAACTTATTTGTGAATTGCTTGCCTGGATATCTATTTCAAGATCACTCTTTTTATCGAGCAGTTGATTTTGATCGTCGGTTGAGTTTTTTGATGTACTTACATTGAGCAGTTTATTGCGGTATTGAGCCTGCAATCTGTTATATTGATCTAATGCAGCCTGATCTGTTGAACCACTTTGCAAATACTGATTGTATGCAGCAGTCATCTGATTTTTTATCGCAACTAATTCAGCATTTGTGTTTGTTTGATCTGCAGTTCCAATCGACGCCAGCCTGTTGTTAATTTTTTGAAGTTCAAGATTGTCTGCAGTATTTTTCGCTCTTTCATCTGCAAGTTTTCCCTGCAAAGTTGATAGTTGCTGGTCGTATGCAGTTGTTGTTCCGTTATCATTACCTAACCCCCCTGTAGATTTTACTGCTTCATTTTTTTGATCACGTTCATTTCTATATTTATCAACAATACTTTGCAACGTATCAATCGCCACTTCGCTTCTTTCTGTTCTAATAAATTTATAATACCTCACAAATTCCTGGAAAACAGTGTTTACCATAAACGCGGAAAGCTCGGGATTTTCAGAAGTATAATTTATCTGGATATAATCAGTTCTTTCTACACGATAAACGTTCAGGTCTTTGATTATAGAGTTGTAGTCGTACTTATATAGCTTTAGATATTCGAGCATTTGTTTTTCATCTGGTTTGTAAGATGTAAGAATGCTCATTGAATCAAGCTTATGCTGTAGCAGAATTTTAGCATGCTCAGTATTGACTTGCATGTAAACTGGCTTCTGTTTTTCTTCAGGCGTTAATTGGCGAAATGCCTCTGCAGGATCTTGCAGATCGTGCAACATTGCCTTATACGACAAAAGACTTATTACAGTTGGGGAAGTAAACGTAACAACTACGTTATTAAATTTTGTATCTGTTTCGTAAAAATCATTATTATCAGTTATTTTAACTATATCATTAGTAGTAAATCCTGTTGAAATTTGAGAAGTAGATAAATATTGATTCTCTTCATTCCTTGTAAAAAACCACGCGATGCCTGCTGCAATTATCGTTGAGAATATGATTATCCACTTTCGTTTTGATAACACTCTCAACAGGTAAACAAAATCCATATAAAAGTTTTAAATAAGATATTTATTGTTCAAATATTATTGTCTGATGATTTTTACAACCTTTACGAGTTTTTCATCGCCAAAAATTAATTTAACGATGTAAGCTCCGGAGGCTGCAATATTTGGCTGAATAGTAAGTGTATTTTCTCCCTTATACAGGTTACTGAACTTTCTCAAATATACAAGTTTACCAGCCATATTGTACATTTCAACGGTCACATCTTCGCTCTTATCCGTCGTTATAAATAATTTATAACTACTTATAAACGGATTAGGATATGCTTTTATTTGTACATCATTGATATTTTGCTGAGAAACTTCTTTTTGAACACTTTCTACAGAGCCTGAGGCAATTGGATTTTCCTGAAAAGCCGGTGGCGCAGGAACAGCCTGTGTTGATGAATCGTAAGCCTTTATAACTAATGAACCAAGTAACGCAAACTGCATAGAAGGTGAAACGGTATTGAAATAGACAGTTACCTCGCCATTTGCATCTGGTACAATATCATACATCGTTACCGCACCCTTTGTGTTGAGCAACGGATCAAAAATAACAGTTTGTCCGTTCACAGTATAAGTGCCCGTTATAAAGGTTGCCCAGTTCTGCGAACTTGCTGAGAAAGTAAAATTATATTTCTGGTTTACATTAAGCCCGGAGATTTTTAATATGCCTGTTTGACCCGGGAACACCGCGTAACTTTCTGCTAAAACAGCATCAGGATATATACCGGAATTATTACCAGTGTTCATGCCCAGCGGGTATTCATCAGTAAAACCATTTATACTAGCCTGAATGCTGGTTTCATCGTAAGCATCATCATGAAGATCTGAAAAGACAGTACCATCCTCCGGTGGTAAATTAGTATTGTTCCAGAGCGATCCGGCTTGATTTGCTGAAGTGAAATTAATATAAACCTCGTAAGCCAATGTATGCGCTGCCACTACATTTGAAGCGCTTGAACTTGTGCTACCCACAACTGCTTTTACCACATAATAGTAACCCTTATTTGCAACAAGGCTTGAATCTTTATAGGTAACAGTATTTGCAGGCAGCGTTCTTATCAGCGAGTAGGTACCATTACTGTCATCTGCACGCCAGATTTGGTATGCTGTTTCATTATAACTTCTGTCAGGCCATTGTAAGGTTATTGAATTACGTTTCGAGTCGATAATTCTTAATCCTGAAGGAGGTAATATAGTAACTGATGGATCATACGATTCAATCACCATTGAACTTAAGAAAGCGTAATCAGCGCCGGAAGCTTTTGCAACAGATATGGAAACCTGTCCATTGGCATCAGGTGTTATATTATTTATCTCTACAGTTTTATCAATATTGTATGATGCGTTTAATGAAACTGTTTGACCATTAACTGTAAAGTTTGTAAGACAATTATAACCGTCTTCATGGCTGTTAAAGAATACAAAGTTGTATCTCTTGGTGGTTGATAAGCCGGTGATCTTAATTGTTCTTGTTGCTGTAGTTCCTTCATACACTCCTGTACGCAACACAGATTCAGGATAAATAGTTCTGCCATTACCCGGGCGCATTCCAAAAATAATTTCGCCCTGGAAACCATTAACAAGTGTAACACCCATTCCTGATGGAGCATTATTCTGATCTAAGATATTGTTATATGTTACGCCGCTATTCGGCCAGTTAGAAAGATTATTCCACGGTTTACCTGCAGGCAAACTTCCATCAGAAAAATTGAGATAAACTGCATTTGTCAAAGCATCGGTTACAGTAATATCAAAGCTTTGACTACTTGAGGAATCACTGTTGTCTGTTGCAGTAAGCATAATACCAGAATAATACCCAATTGTTCCTGCTGATGGTTTTATAGAGAAAGAGCCGGTGCCATCACCATTATCGGTAAACGTTACAAACGGTGGAAGCTGTGATGCCTTTAACGTAATTTGATCAGCAGGATCATCTGTTGCGGAAACATTAACTGTTAGCTGCTGATTATTTTTAATAACGATGTTATTTATTTTAGCTATTACAGGTGCTTCATTTGCAACATAAATACCTACAATATTTGAATAATCAGAATTACCATAAGTATTAGAAGCCAGAAGTTTATAGTAATACTGCGTATTGCCATGTGCAGTACTATCAACATATGTTGAAACGTTTGCAGCAGTTGTATCAATTTGCGTATATGTACCTGCAATACTTGTTGACCTGAATATTTTATAAGATGATTCATTATAGGCCAAATCCTGCCATACAAGTTTTACTCCGTTTGATACACTTTGAGCAGAAGTTAATTGAGGTGCTAATGGAGCGGTCCCATCATCAAAAACGGAATTTATAACAAGCGCATTAATATAACCAACCTGTGCGTTTGCTGCTTTACCCATTTTAAATATAATCGAGCCTGTAGCATCAGGCACTACATTATTAATGCTTACTGTATTTGAGGTATTGTTCTGTACATGCAGAGAAACCGTTGTACCGTTAATTGTATAAGTCGTATTTCCATTGTCAATAATACCCGCGCCTGAAAATATACTGCTTGCAAAAAAGGTAAGGTTATATTTAAGTTGAGTGTTAAGCCCGCTTATTTTTACGGCTACACTATCCGGTCCGCCAAAAATTCCAAAATAATAATAATCCTGTAGCACTGCATCTGGATAAATACCGGAATTATTTCCTGTTGTAGGTCCTCCACTATATGTAGACCACCAACCTGTTTGCAAAGTAATATTTATACCTGTCGTGTTGTTTGAGGCATCCTTAAGATTATTGGTAGTTGTGCTGGTTATATTATTCCATGGGCTTCCAATAGTATTGTTAGCCATAAACCTTGCATAAATTGTGGTATTTGGATTTTTATCATTAACTGTTACATTAAATTGCCTCATTGCACTGCCACCGTTGCCATCGTTTACCATTACCTGTACCTTATATACGCCAGCAGCTGCATAGCTGGGGTGAAGATTTAAGGTTGCAGATCCGTTTACTCCTGGCGTTAGTGTATAAGCATTAGGTGCGTTATTTACAGACCAGGTTAAAATGTCGCCTGCATTTTGATCGTGTGCTGTAAGGTTAATATTAAGATTATCATTTTCATTTAAAGTATAATCTGAAATTGAATCGATGACTGGGCTATAATTGTTGTTAACTGTAAGATTAAATATGGTTGTGTCTTTACCACCATTGTTGTCATTAACTATAATCGAGATATTGTCATAAACGCCCTGGTCTGTCAACGTTGGATTCAATGTAAGCGTTGCTGTATTATCAGTATTATTAATAAAGGTGGCGAATGAAGGAATGTTTACAATTGTATAACTGAGAGAATCACCATCAATATCTGTTGCAATAACAGGAATGATAGTGGTTGTTCCATAAGGTACACCCTGGTTATTTAAGTCAGTTATTACAGGAAGATTATCAGCAGTTGTTGCAGAAGAAGTAACAGGAGAACTTGTTGCGCCGCCTACTCTGTTTGCTACTACCCGGTAATAATAAGTTATATGAGCAAACAAGAAAGAATCAATATAAGAGATACTGTTTGCGGGCAATGAGACTACTTGTTTAAAATGATTTGTATCAATGATGGATCTGTAAATTGTATAACCTATTTCATTAGTGGCTTTGTCAATCCACGACAACGAAATTTGCGATGGTGATTGTGCTTTAGCTTTAAAATTTGTTGGAGCCTTTGGAGCTATTGGCAACCCATTTGTTGTTGCCGAAGCAACTGCTGTAAATGCTGATGAGCCATAATTATTGATCGCGAGTATTTTATATCTGTAGTTTGTTGATGGAGACAAAGCCGAATCCGTAAATGTGGTTTGATTTGCAGGTGTTGTAAAGACTGTTTTAAAACGTGGGTCTGCTGTGTTATATCGATATATTTCAAAGCCTGTTTCATTATTGCTATTATCAACCCACGACAATGTAATTTGATTATAAGAAAGCTTTTTTGCTGTTAATGCTGATGGAGGTTGAGGTGCGACACCAGCGGGCGTAAATGTGTCTTTAAAATATTTTGCCTCAATTTGATGCCTGTTATTATCACCAAACAATTTATTGCAAGTCCAGTATACAGTTATACTCTGCCCTCCACTTTGGTCAAAGTATGCAATTGAAATTGGATAAACCCCTGCTTGTAGCGTTATCGTTCCAGATCTTAGCTGACCACCATGCAAACCATCATTATTTACGAGCGGAGTAGATGAGGCATTATAGGTACTTAGCCACAATTTGCTTCCATCATCAGAATTGGTTTCAAATTTATAAGTGCCTGCCACCGGTACGTATATGAATCCTTCCCATAAAAACCCAAACTGATCGTTCCTGTTTCTCACAGATATATCAACATTGGCGGAAATGCCTGTCTTAACAAGCGGAACTGTATTAAAATCTGGTAAGCTACTCCAGTTACCCTCAAAATATTTATATCTCAAGCCTTGCAAAATAGTGGGTGCGTTAACCTGATTGCTACGTGGCGAATAATTTCCGCTAACATCTTTCGCTATTACATAAAACGAATATTGCTGTTTAGCATTTAACCCGGTTATATTAAAAGAGGTATCGGCTGTTGAATAATTTTTTTCACCGTTTACATAGATTTCATAAGCAGCTACTCCAACGTTGTCTTGAGAGGAATTCCATACTAAGTCAACAGACGAGTTGGTAGCAGATTTTACAGTTAAGTGAAAAGGTGTTGTAGGAGGAGTTTCATCAGATTGTGTGGTGCTACTCGCTTCGTTCGAAAGTGGTGCAGCGCCATTGTTATTTACGGCTCTTACTACGTAATAATATTTTACATCAGGTGTTAAACCCTCATCAATGTAAGTTAAGGTATCAGCAGGCACTTTTCCAATCAATACATAAGAACTTCCCGAAATTAAAGACCGATAAATTTCGAAAGTGGTTTCGTTATAGTAAGGTCTTGGATTGTTTGCCCAGTCTAATTCTATTTGTGTATTTGAAATTGTAAGCGCTGTTAAACCTCTTGCTGCATCAGGTGCATGTGCACCATTTGCATCGGTTACGTGAAAGGCGGGTGAGAAAACACTGGAACATCCATACTGTTCTGTAACTGCAACAATATAATCGCCAGGTTGCGTCACTTTGAGAATTCTGCTTGTTCCTATCACATCATTACTTCCAATTTTTTTCCATGTATAAGAAGTATAATTGCTATCGGGAACCTCAAGATTTACATAATTTTTTCCGTCTGGTGCAGGAATGGCTGCGCTCATTAATCCTGAAATACTTATTGGCGGTGTTACTGTTGGATCTTTTACTTTTATATGAGCGGGTGTATGCGACCAATCGGACCAAACAGAACCACGTCTAATTCTTACAGAATAACTGCCTGTATCCGTTACATTAATTGAATTAGAAGTTGCACCTGTTATTGGTACTCCATTTTTAGCCCACTGGTATTCATCAAACCCTGGTGCAACACCAATAGTTACATTAATAGGATCGCCAGGACAAAATTCCGTGCGTCCGAATAACGTCCAGGGATTGGATGCATAAGCTCTTAATTGAAAAGGCCAGAAATCAGGCTCCTGCCAAACTGAATCCCATGTGCCATGGCCAAGCGTCGGATATTCTTTATAATAAAAATTACCCCCCGCAGACAACATATAATCTCTTACCTGGTGAGAGGTGTAAGGAGCAGGCGAACCGTCGAGTCCACCCTGAAATAACCAAAGTGGAGTATATTTTATGGCATTGGCGGTGCTGCTGTTTTCGTAAGTAATGGAGCAAGAAGACATTGGCAATGCTGCACTAATATAAGTCGGATGTTCTATCAGCATGCCCCATGCGGCTTCACCACCTGCTGAAAGCCCATTATCACTCACTCTGAATGGATCTAACTTATTGTGCGAAACCATATAATCGATAATCTCGGTGATATATTGAGTTTGATGTGAATCCCAATAAGTTGTAGTGCATTGCATGCAAAGAATATATCCGTCGAAAGTTCCGTTATCCACAGCGTCTCTAAAAACGTTTCCACCATGATATAACTGGTATTCGTTGTCATATATACTACCTGATTCCCCTGCTCCGTGAAAGAAAACCATCATCGGGTATTTCTTTCCATCGTTAGCATTTGGATTATACGTTTTAGGAAATTTTAGCCGAAAAGCAAAGCCTTTATAAATGTAGCATTTATACGAAGTAGTATTCCAGGCTACCCTTGGTGTTCTAACCCATTTACCTATTTGTCCGTAGGTTGGTTGAGTTGGGGGATTATTAGAGTCATAATTTACAATTGGATCAGAAGGGTCCAAGATTGATTGTGAATAGCCATTGCTATATACGCATATGGCTAATAGACTAATAATAAGGATGTAAAGCTTTTGCATCGGGAATGCTTTTATAAAAAATTTGGCATCGTAAAAGTAAAAACTTCAACAAGGCTTATTTGGCTAAGTTGGTAAAGAGTATGTTTTTATTCGTGAATGTTACGAAAAGAAGTTTGATTAGTTCTAAGAACGGGAATGGAACATTAAGTTGTAAAACTTAATGAAAAGACATTAGTCAGTTCACTTAAATTACTCTTTGTTTATATTGCTGATATCTTCTACTGAGCGTTTTGCTTTTTCCCATACAGATGATTGTCTTTTTGACATATAACGATAAAATCCGAGGAAGACAGAAAAGTTCATAAAACTAAAATACCCTGCAATTTTTAAAAATTTAAATTTTGAATTAGCAGGAATGTAGGGAGATATTAATGCAACTAAATAAAATAATACCTGGAGGATAAAAATGGTTCGGTATATATAGTTGACTGAATTGAACAAAAGCAATAGGTTAGAGATAAATAGTAATAAAAGGCAAATTGGGCTTGTTGTCCAACGCATTACGCGATGTGAAATGTACAGGTAACTTAAGCGAAAATGTTTCCAAAAGTATAGTAAAGATTTAAGCATTTGCATTGCCTGAAAGCCACCGGCAGAAATTCTTATCTTCCTTTTTTTCTCTTCTTTTATTGAGACTGATGAAAGCTCCATTGCATATGCCATAGGTTCATAAATTATTCTGTACCCTTTTTCTGCTGCTTTAAGTGAAATTATAAAGTCATCTAATATTACTGAATTTGGCAAAGGCTCGTATAAGCTTCTTCTAATAGAAAATAATTCACCGGCAGCACCAACCACAGAGTAAAAGGCCGAATCAACTTTCTTGAGAAATGATTCATATTTCCAGTATAAACCTTCTCTTGTTCCCACACCCTCAATGTCACTTTCATAGCTAAGCACCTTTTTTTCTCCTGCTACTCCCCCTACATTTTCTAAATTATAATGTGCAGCGATATAAGCAACCGCCTCTTTATTTAAAAATGTATTTGCATCACTCATTATTAATATTTCATTCTTAGCTGCAGAAACTGCTCTGTTTAAAGCGGCGGATTTACCTCCTCTCTCAGGCTGATATAAGAGCTGAATAGCAGGATATCTTTCAACAATCGAATTTGTTTTATCGGTTGAACCATCTGTTATAAAAATGAATTCAATTTTAGATGAGGGATAGTCTTGATCAAGCGAATTAAGTATCTTCTTCTCAATTACATCTTCTTCATTATAGGCCGCAACAATAAAGGAAACAGTAGGTTGGTAAACGGTTCTTGTTGTTGATTTTGATTTTCCGGTGATTTTATTAATTATTAAAGCTATTACTGCATACCCGATATAATTGTATAATATCAGCAATAAAGAAACAATAAAAACATATTTCCAAAAAAGCATAACTAATTAAATATAAGTTAGAATTCAAAAATATGCAATTACAATCAGCGCATTAATAATTGCGTTCACGAGCATTTTTTTTACGTTTACCAACTTGCCCTCTTTGCACAATTATTGCCGCTCTAATTTTATGTCGTGATTATATTGAACTAATCCTATAAAACAAACCAGATAATACCAAATTATGAAACACAAAATGCTACTGGTAGACGATGACAAAGTAATGCTTCAGTTACTTAAAAAAATATTCGAAAAGGAATATACGGTGTTTACTGCTTGTGATGGCGTTGAAGCGCTGCATTGTTTGTACAATGGTATAAAGCCCGATGTTATTGTTAGCGACCTGGTAATGGAAAATATAAATGGCTACGAATTTGTAAAGCATTTATCAACAAGTGTTGTTTTTAGCAAAATACCTGTTGTAATACTTTCCAGCATGGCTGAATCTGAAGCTATGCGTATGTTCCCTACTGTAAAAACAATTAGTAAACCTTTTGATCCTTTAAAACTTTTAAGCTACATCAATACCAAAGTTTTAAGCGCAAGCACTCAAATTTTCAGTAATAATTAATTATTATGAAACCAACTACTACTGTATTACAATCAATAAAAATTATTAATGGCGAAGATTTAATGCTTCCTCATGAGCCGTCGTTTGGTAGTTCAAAAATTTTATTGATTGGTTGCGATGAAGAACTAACAATTAAATTACTTGGCGGTAATTTTAAGCTAACGTATGCCGCAAATATTCATGAAGCGAGGAAAATTATTCAAAACGCTTTAGTAAAAGAGATGCTTTTCGATGCTGTTATTTGTGACAGCGGCATAGAAGAAAAGACCCTTTTACACTTTGCCCGTTATTTATCCGCAACCGAAATCATTTGCCAGGTTCCATTTATTTTATTTACCAAAACCAATAAAGTAAACAGCGATTTATGTACGCAGGGCATCGATGATTTTATTAATTTAGAAACTTCATTACAAGATTTATCAGATAAGATTTTACTGTTAAAAAAGTATAAGTCGCTTGAAGATCAAATTTCATACGCTCCGTGCGAACAAGAAAAATCTGGCTTTAACGGTCAGCATTTTTTAAAACGTATGGTTGATATAATGTTCTCTTCCGTTGCGCTGTTAATATTATCACCACTAATCATTATAATAGCAATCTGCATAAAATTAGAATCGAAAGGACCAATTTTCTATAGATCACTTCGCGCAGGCACAGGTTATAAGGTTTTCACTTTCTTTAAGTTTAGAACAATGGTTGCTAATGCTGAGGATATGGTGAAAGATCTGAAACATCTTAATGAATATAAAGATTACCAGGGAAGCTATTTCTTCAAAATAAAAGATGATCCGCGTGTTACAAGAGTTGGTCATTTTCTGCGTAAAACAAGCCTTGATGAATTGCCGCAACTTATTAATGTGTTGAAAGGTGATATGAGCCTCGTAGGAAACAGACCGCTTCCCCTTTATGAGGCATCATCTATTACAATTGATAAATCTGCAAAAAGATTTTTAGCGCCGGCGGGCATTACAGGGTTATGGCAGGTAAAGGGCAGATCAAACCTCAACTTATCTGTTGACGAAAGAATATCTATGGATATAGATTATGCTGAAAAGCAATCGTTTTTGTTCGACATGAAAATTTTATTAAAAACGCCGAAAGAATTAATTCTAAAAAATAATGTTTAATCAGGTTTTAATTATACTTTTTTGGGTAATATTTATTTACTGCAGTTTTTCAGTTTTGTATCTTTTTAGTTTTGCATTCGCTGCAAAATTTTACAAAAAAAACAAATCAGTTACGGCTTATTTGCCGCTAAAAAAAATTGCAGTGTTAATACCGGCTTATAAAGAAGATGAAATAATTCTTGCAACAGCACAAAATGTGTTAAACCAGGATTATCCTTCTCACTTATTTGATGTGTATATTATCGCCGATTCATTTAAGAATTCAACTATTGAGCAACTGGAAAAATTACCACTGCATGTAGTAAAAGTTGCTTTTAAAAACAGCTCAAAAACAAAATCACTAAACGAATGTTTTAAAAACATTGATCGCTATTACGACATCGCATTAATATGCGATGCAGATAATATGCTCGCTCAGGGTTTCTTGAAGAAAATTAATGATGCGTTTTTTAACGGAGCTGCTGCCGTACAGGGAAGAAGAGTGGCGAAAAATATGGATACATCTTTTGCAATTCTGGATAGCTGCAGCGAAGCCGTTAACAACAATATATTCCGTAAAGGTGCCAACGCGTTGGGTTTATCATCATCCGTAATTGGCTCAGGCATGGCTTTTGAATTTGATACTTTAAAAGAAGCGCTTTCAAAAATTTCAGCCATTAGTGGTTTTGACAAACCATTGCAATTAAAAATCACAGAATCAGGTAATAAAATAACTTACCTGGAAGATGCACTAATATTTGATGAAAAGGTTGATAATCCAAATGCTTTTAAAGAGCAACGCAAAAGATGGTTATTAAGCCAGTTCATCTATTTAAAACAATATTTTTTTAAAGGATGCAAACAACTGCTTAAAGGCAATATAAGCTATTTTAATCTTGCTGTTGCGAACAATCTTGTTCCACCCAGAGCGTTTTTAATTGCAGGGTTGCCGCTGTTAATCGTTGCATCTTATTTTATTCAAATACCGGCTATTTTTTATGCAAGCATTTTTTTGTTAATAGCGTATGCTGTAAGTATGATTATCGCGGTCCCCTCCGAATTAAAGAATAAAGATTTATTAAACGCATTATTACAATTGCCTAAAGCAATTCTTTTAATGATTGGTAACTTATTCAGAATGAAAAAAGCAAAAACCGTTTTTATTCATACAGTTCATACAAAAAACGAGATAACAAATCCGCTATATACAGTGCATGGAAAATAAGAAGCCGCTGATATCAATAATTACGATCAATTACAATAATGCTGAAATCACTGCCGATTTCCTTGAATCAGTGATTTGTTTGGATTATGATAATGTTGAAGTAATTGTTGTTGATAATGCTTCAACAGAAGACCCTTCAGAAAAACTAAAAAATGTTTACCCACAGGTAAAACTTATTTTAAGTGAAAAGAATCTTGGCTTTGCCGGTGGAAATAATTTAGGAATTAAAGAGGCGAATGGTGATTATTTGTTCTTTGTAAATAATGATACTGTTTTAACGAAAGATATTTTTCAAGGCTTGTTGGAAATTTTTGAAAAATATCCCGATGCAGGCATTGTAAGCCCCAAGTTTCATTACTACGATTCACCGGGCACAATTGAATATGCAGGTTATAACAAAGTAAATAATTTCACTGCACGCAATAGTATGGTTGGTTGTAAAATGCATGATGACGGTCAGTTCGATGAAATTAAAGCAACAAACTATGCACATGGTGGCGCAATGATGGTTCCAAAGAAGGTTGTTGATGAAGTTGGAATGATGCCGGAGTTATATTTTTTGTATTACGAAGAGTTTGATTGGTGCGAATCAATAAAGAAAAAAGGTTACAAAGTTTATTATCAATATAAATCATTGATATATCACAAAGAATCTATGTCTGTTGGAAAAAAGAGCATACTGAAAACATTTTACTTAAACAGAAATCGCATTTTGTTTATGCGAAGAAATGTGAAAGGTGTTCCGTTTTTAGGATTCGTTTTATATTATACGTTTATCACTGTTCCCAAAAACACATTTACTTATTTGTATAACGGCGAGCCAGGTCATTTGAAAGCATTTTGGAAGGGTTACTTGTGGAATTTGTCAAATCATAATATAAAAAAACTTGAATCATGTGCGGCATAGCAGGATTTTGCGATTTTAATAAACGAACAAGTGCATCTGTTCTTGAAAAGATGACAGATGCATTGGTTCACCGCGGACCAAATGATTCCGGTTATGAAATATTCGATACACCAAATGCATTAGTTGGTTTGGGGCAAAGAAGATTATCCATTATTGACCTGTCAAGTGGCGGTCATCAGCCAATGCATTTTGAAAAATTGAGCATCATTTTTAACGGTGAAATTTATAATTACCAGGAAATAAAAAAAGAACTTTTACAAAAGGGTTATTCATTTACGTCCGGTTCAGATACTGAGGTTATTTTAAAAGGATACCATTGTTGGGGCGATGCTGTTGTACATAAGTTCATCGGAATGTTTGTGTATGTAATTTTAGATGAAGAAAAACAAGAGCTTACTTTTTGCAGGGATAGAGCCGGCGTAAAACCCTTGTATTATTACTATAACGATAATGTTTTTCTTTTTGCTTCAGAGCTAAAAAGCCTGCATGAACACCCAATGTTTGAAAAAGAGATTGATGTAAACAGTCTTTCACTTTTCTTACAATACAGCTACATTCCTGCACCCTACTCTATTTTCAAAAAAACATTCAAATTAAATCCGGGCCATTCTTTTAAATTATCACTTACAACAAAAAAAATTACACAAACAAAATATTGGGATGTATGTGATTTTTACGATAAGCCCGAAATGAAAATTTCAGAAGAAGAAGCAATTGATGAGGTGGAAAGATTGCTCATCTCGGCTTATGATTATCGCATGGTGGCTGATGTACCTGTTGGTTTGTTTTTAAGTGGCGGATATGATAGCACCAGCGTTGCAGCTATCTTGCAAAGCAATCGCACAGAAAAAATAAAATCGTTTACGATTGGTTATAAAGAGGCTGCGTTTAATGAAGCGCATGAAGCAAAAAAAATCGCGGAATATTTGGGAACAGACCATCATGAATGGTACGTAACAGCTTCAGATGCTGCGGATGTTTTTCATCAATTGCCAGAAATTTATGATGAACCTTTTGCAGATAATTCTGTTGTACCAACGGCGCTCGTTAGTCAACTTGCAAGCAAACATGTAAGAGTTTCTCTTTCTGCAGATGGTGGCGATGAAGTGTTTGCCGGTTATAATAAATTCAATCAATCTATTCGTTATACTGAATCAGTGCCTTCTTTTATGCAAGGCGCATTTAGTAACGCAATGGGTTTAATAAATCCGGAACGCATTCCATATTTCAATAAAAAATATAATTTTAGCACGCGGTACGAAAAGATGAAAAAGATATGGGAGAAGAAAACGCCGCTGGCTGCTTTAAAATATATTAGTCAATATGTAACCGAAGATGAAGCAAGAAAATTTATTGGCTTAAGTTATGATGATTATGCAACCAATTTTGATTGCGCCAATAATTTTACTACAGATGTTGATTCACTCAATAAAATGCTTGCTATTGATTACAAAACTTTTTTAGCGGATAATAATCTTGTAAAGGTTGACCGCGCAACGATGTCTGTTGGTTTGGAAGGTCGAGAACCAATGCTTGACCATCGTATTATTGAATTTGTTTCGCAGTTGCCGGCTCATCTTAAAATCAGGAATAAAACAAACAAATACATTCTGAAAAAGATTGTTCACAAATATGTTCCAAAAGAGTTAATGGACAGACCGAAGATGCCGTTTATTGCGCCGCTTACCATTTGGTTTAAAGATGAATTAAAAGAAAAGATGCAATATTATTTAAGTGAAAGGAAGCTGCGGGAAAGCGGCGTGTTTAACATTGCTGCGGTGGTGAATTTAACCAACGAATATTTGCAGGGAAGACAAGTGAACTATCAAAAAATTTGGAACATGCTTGTATTTCAGTTGTGGTACGATAAATGGTTTGCGAAAGCAGCATAACATGAATGATTCAAAAAAAATAAAAGTATTGCAGGCAATTCGCCAGGGTAAAGTTGGTGGCGGCGAAACGCATATTGTTGATTTGGTAAGCCATTTAAACAAAGACCATTTTCAACCTGTGGTGCTATCATTTACTGATGGTGAAATGATTGATAAGTTAAACGATATGCATGTTGAAAATTATGTGATACCATCTGAAAAAGCTTTTGATTTTTCTACTTGGAAAAGTGTAAAAACATTGTTGCGCGATAAGCAAATTGATTTAATACATATTCATGGCACAAGAGCAACAAGTAATGTTTATTGGGCCGCAAAAAATCTTGGATTGCCAACTGTTTACACAATTCATGGCTGGTCGTTTCATGATGATCAAAATGCATTGGTAAAGAATGCAAGAATTTTTTTTGAAAAATGGATAACTAAAAAAACGGATTGTAATATTTCGGTTTCTGAATCAAATCAGCAAACGGGAATGAAAAATATTCCAGGCTTTAAATCAACAGTTGTACATAATGGAATTGATTTAGTAAAATTTAATCCTGATTGCTGCAAAAGAAAAAATCTGCGCAAAGAATTAAACATAACAGAAGATGCTTTTGTAATTTGTTTTGTTGGAAGAATGACAGCACAGAAAGATCCGCTGAATTTAATAAAAGCTTTTAAAGAAGTGATTACTGAAAATGATAAAGCTGTTTTATTAATGGTTGGTGATGGTGAATTAAAAGATCAGGCAATTGCATTGACCAAAGAATTAGGGTTAGAAAAGTCAGTTGTATTTCAAAAGTCAAGAGCAGATGTTGCTGATGTTTTGTTTTCATCTGATATTTTTTGCCTGCCTTCTTTATGGGAAGGTTTTCCCATAGCATTATTGGAAGCAATGGCAATGCGCAAAGCAGTTATTGCAACGGAGGTTGATGGTTCTCTTGAAATTATTCAAAATAAAAAAAACGGCATACTAATAAAACCGCAAAATATACAAATACTGGCGGAAGCAATAAAGGAATTAATTAGTAATAATAATTTAAGAAAAGAATTAGCCGAAGCAGCACAACAAACAATCTTAAACGATTTTGATGTAAAGAAAATGACGAAAAAAATTGAAGACGTTTATATAAATGTTTTATCTAAAAATTAGTTTTAATGCAACCAACTACAACATACGAATACGATAGACTGGCAGACAGAAAAAGGCTTGACTTCATTGCAAACTTTTTACAAAACTCTTTACCAAAAGGTGCAAACATTCTTGATGTGGGTTGCGGCAATGGTGTAATTAGTCGTCATCTTGGGCAGTTTGGTTTTAATGTAACCGGCGTTGACGTGAGTGAAAAAACAATTGAAAAAGCCAAAGCGCTTAATACTTTAAGTAATGTATCATTCATCACAAAAAGTGCAGAAGAATTAATGGCAACCGGCGAACAATATGATGGTATTATTTGTAGTGAAGTATTAGAACATTTAAATAATCCGGAATCTTTATTACAGGTTTTAAATAAGATTCTTTCACAAAATGGAAAACTGATTATTACAGTTCCAAATGGAAAGGGACCAAGAGAGAGCCTGGTTACAAAACCAATCTTAAAGCTTAGAAAGAAGAATAACTGGATGTGGAAATTGATTTTGAAAGTTAAGCATGCATTAGGTTACAGCGGAACTACCACACAATCTGATGCGGATAATTTAGATCATGTTCAGTTTTTTTCTAAAAAAGATATTCAGCGTTTATCAGAAAAAAATAATTTAAAAATTACAAAATTTGGCAAAGCAAATTTTGTAGAAGATGTATTTCCTTTTTCATTTTTCGCAAAGCGAATAAAATTGTTGCAAAAACTAGATTGCAAGGTTGCAGATATTTTGCCTTACAATTTTACGGGCGGCTTTTTTTTCGTTTGCGAAAAGATTAACAACACCGTAAGATGAAAATAGCTTATCTGTCAATTAGCGATCCGCTGAATAAAAAATTCTGGGATGGCAATATATATTACATAGCAAAAGCGCTTGAAAACTGTGGGCACGAAGTAGAGCTTTTAGGTCCGTTTAATCCGCCAAAAATTCTTGATAAATTTTTGAGAGGTATAGCTAAGTTCACCCGTTCAATTTTTAACCGGGAATATCTTGCTAAATGCAATTTGCTTTTAAGCTGGTATGCTGCAAAACAATTTTCCAAAAAGTTAAAAGGTAAAGAGTATGATTGTATTTGCGTGCCTTCAGAAAACTCTGCTGCGGCTTTCCTGAAAACACAAATTCCCATTGTTTATGTAACCGATACAACTTTTAAACTTATAACCCACTATTATAGTGAATTCAGAAAAATTCCATTTCTTTCAAAACTTGAAGGCAATCTTCTGGAGAAAAAAGCGCTAAAGAAAAGCACGTCTGTAATTTATTCTTCAATCTGGGCTGCAGAATCTGCCGTGCACGATTATAACATATCCACAGAAAAGATTTTGATAATGCCAATGGGCGGTAATGTTGATGAACTACCAGATAATAATTCTATTTATAAAAAACTTGAAAATAGAGAACTCACCTTATTATTTATTGGCAACGATTGGTACAGAAAAGGCGGCGATATAGCGATTGAAACACTTAAATTTTTAAAATACTCACATGGTATAAAAGCAAAGCTTGTTATATGTGGTAGCAACCCTCCTCCTCAAACTGAATATGCGAATGTTGAAGTATTTCCGGAATTAAATATGAATAAAAAGGAAGACGCTGATAAGCTAACAAGTCTTTTATCTAACGCACACTTTTTGTTTGTTCCGGCAAGAGCAGATTGTTCACTAACAGAAGCTGCTGCTGCAAATGCTTATGGAGTTCCTGCTATTACAACTGAAACAGGCGGCATTCCAGAAATTGTAAAAGATGGAATAAATGGATACTGCTTGCCTTACACGGCAAATGGTAATACTTATGCCGCGCTTATTTCTGAACTTTTTATTGATGAATCCAGATATCGCGAATTGATTTCTTCAACAAGACAATATTTTGAAAAAAATCTCAACTGGTGTAAATGGACAGAAGGCTTTCGCGAGTTGTTTGAAAAAAATACAGAAACAACAATGGATGAAAAGACAAAAGTGTTAGATAGAGTTTAAATTATTCTGCATTGATTGATAATGATTTTTTATTCCGAAAATTCAGCCTTTCCTTATAATTAATTACCATTTTTTTATTTTTTTAATCACTGCAATATCTTGCCCGGGTTACTAAAATTTAAAGGTCTATTCGTATAGGTTGTATCGCAATTATTAAGTATCATTGCTAAAATCGTAATTAATCCAATCGTGTTAATTACGATTATTCTTTTATAATGGATTAGTTGTTTGCTAATTTAAATAATTGAAACAGCAACCTTGTAAATTACTTATTAATGCGTTGGGAAATAATAAAGGAAACAGAAATTGAATTATGGAATGAAAAGCTAAAGCAAACGTCTGCTTCTTTATTTCAGTACCCTTATTATTTGATGGGCAAATACAATTCCTTTCTTTACAACAGATTTTTTTTAAAATATGTAGCTGGCGATAAAGAACTTGCTTTCGCTGCGATAATTAAGTATGGAGTGTTTCCTTTTAAAACTGTTATTATAGATGATGGACCTGTTGTATTAGAGGAAAATATAAATCTTCAGAAAATGTTAGATGACCTTATAAATTTTCTGAAAAAAAAATTTTACATCTATTTGCAAATACAGCCTGCAAACCCCCGCATAGAAAACTTATTATGCAATAATGAAAAATTTAAAAAAGAAATTTTTTATCCTTTCCACAAAAAAGAAGAAGCTGAATGGAATATTTATAACCAGCCGGAGGATAAATTATTAGCAAGCTTTAAAATACAGGGAAGACGAAAGATTGTATTGGCGGGAAGAGTTCCTTATAAATTTATTAAGATGGATAAGGAGTCGCATTTGCAGGATGTCGAGAACCTTTTTAAAGAAGTTGAGAAAACAAAAAGACGCAGATACATACCCTTTTCTGCAATGCGCATCATTTATGAAAAAGGTAAAAAACATAATCTATCAGATATATATGCCGCTTATCTAAACGATGAATTAGTGAATGCAGTTTTAATAGTTAAAGATGCCCAATGTTATTATCATTTTACAAGCGCTATGGTAGTAAGAGGCTACAAATACAATGAGTCTCCGCCCGCCAAGCTTCATCTTTTTATAATGCAGGATTGCTTTTATAATGAAAACAAAAATTATTACAACATTAGTTTTGGCGGAACGAGCAGCCTAATAAGATTTAAAGAATTATTTAACCCGATAGAAGTTAAAAAACCGCCTTATTACACACATATTTTAGAAGAAACATTTTTTCCCCTCTTTAAAAAAATACTTCCTAAAAGCCCAAGAATTTGGAAAGAGTATTTAAATACTGAACCAAGCTAAGCGGTTTTTTTCTTGCTTAAAATGTTTAAAGCTTCAGTATAAATTATTTTATAAGAATTGATGATGTGTGCACCAATAGCAGGAAGGTGTAGATTTATTTCTTTCTTCATAACAAAATACCATACGAAATTAAATATGGTGCATGTAATGAAAGTACCAATTGCGGCTCCGTAAAATCCAAAATTTGTTAAGCATATATAATTAGCAATAACATTAATAATAAGCTCTAAAGTATCAAGTTTAAAACTTAAATGTGCTTTGCCAACTGAATTTAAAGTATTAGCTGCCTGGTGTTGCAGTGGTCGTGTTATACAAATGAGCATATATAACTGTAAAATACGATACGCCTCAACATACTGTGCACCTGCAATGATTGTTATAATAAGCTTTGGAAATATTATAGTAAAAATTGCAATGGGTGTAGTAATAGAAAGTAAAATACCGGTAATTCGTTCATAGAAATACCTGACTTTTTCAGTGCCTTCTTCTATAGAGGCTTGTACATTTTTTGGGAAGATTATATCTGCTGCTGCAAATGAGGGTATCTCTATAAAATTATTTAAACGCAATGCAACATTATAATACGAAACGAAAAAGTTCGACATAAATGCAGCCGTCATTAACTGATCAATATTTGTAGAAATGTTTGAGATGAGCCCTGAGCCGAAAATATATTTTCCATAACCCAAAATTTTGCTAACCCATACCTTCTTTGCAGTGAAGCTGTGTAATAAATATTTTTTTGTAGTTAAATACATTGCTATTGTTCCAACAAAAACACTTACTGATTGATAAATTGCCAAAGATTCTAACGAGAATGGTTTCTTTGAAAAAAGATAAACGGTGATGATAAGAAAGAAGATAAACTGTCGCAACAGATACCCCGTTGTTATTCCTTTAAAATCAAGGAATGACTGTTGCACCGCTTCAAAATGAGAGAAGAAGATCATGCATATTAATCCTGGTATAAACCATTTAAGCATGAGTGCTAAATCTTGTCCTGAATGCAACACCTCACTAAGCCAATTAGAAAAAAGTAAAATAAAAATTATAAATGCAATAGTTATTAAAGCATTTATTATAAATGAGGATGAGGCAATATGAGATTTTTCATGTTTTTCGCGGCTTGAATTAACATACATAATATGTGCATTCTTTAATAAGCCACTCTTTGTCGATTCGAAAAGTGTTGTAATGGAAAGAAACAATGCCCATGTTCCCATTTCAGCTTTACTCAGTTGCCTAACTAAAACCATAAAGCTTATTAAACCAAATATCAAAACAGAAAAGCGCTGCACAATAGAAAAGAAAGCAGATCTTATCCAGTATGATGAAAAATATTTTCGCAAAAGAACAGGGATTTAACTGTAAATTTTAAAAAGGAAAAAGCCGCTGAATATTTAATTAAAAGTTATGATAACCATCAATTATTTTTTTACTAGCAACGATTTTATTTTTTGATAAAGTTCAGGATAAAATCCAACAGCGTATCTGAAAGTATTAAAAAGATTTACTCTTAATTGTTTTCTTAAAATAGTTTGACTGATTATAAACCCTATAATGTTAGCTGATAAAGTTGCATAAGCTGCGCCAAGTACATTAAAGCGATGAATTAATACATAATTCAAAACTATATTGATGAGTGCAGAAATAAACACAATGGTAAAAGTTAAACGCGTTCTGCCCATTGAATCGAGCAACACGCCAAATTGCCTGCCGTATGGAACAAACAAACAATAAAACACTGTTACTTTTAAAATGGGAATAGCATCTTCATATTTATCACCTGCAATAAAATGTATAGAGAATTTAGAAAAAAATAGTAACACCAGCAAGCCTGGTAATAATATAGCAAGCAATGTACCTACAGATTTTTCATAAAGATATTTTACTGCATCAGGTCCTTCGTTGCCTACGCGTTTTGCACTTTGTGGAAATACAATAGCAGCAATTGCATTGGTTGGTATTTCAACCAAATTTGTTACACGCACGGCAATATTATAAACGCCGGCTGCGGCTGCAGATAAATAAGAGCCAAGCATCATTTGATCAATGCTGCTAAAAACAGTGGAGCTAACCGAAGTGCCGAATGCATACTTACCGTAGTTAAACAAATTTTTCATCCATCCACGTTCATAACTAAAGACAAAACGAAAATATCTTTTTACAAAAATCCATGCGGCAATCATGCTTGCAGTTACACTTAATATTTGTACATATACGAGGTGAATAAGATTTATTTTAATGCTGAAAACAAAACAGCAGAACACATACACAAAAAAAATTCCTTGTCTTATAAATGTAGTTAGAAATATACTGTTGAATTTTAAATAGGCTTGTTCAATAAATTGAAACTGGGTAAGTATGCCTGAAATTAAATACACAAAACTATATAGGTAAAACATTTCTTCAAGCACCGGTGCATGCCAGCTAATGCTTAAAAAGTGTGCAAAGGCCAGGTTGAGTAAAATACAAAAACCACTAAGTATTGCACTGTTAGCAAATGATGCTGAAACTATTTTATTATGTTCTTCAACAGGTGAGAGAGAAAGATAACGTATCAATGCGTTTTGAATAAGTCCATTGCGAACGTTCTCCAAAATTGCAGTCGTGGTCATAAAGAGCGCCCACGTACCAAAATCGTTTTTGCTGGGAAGAATGCGAACTAAAATGTAAAAGCTTCCAAAACCAAAAATTACATTCGAAAAATTTTGCAGGAAAGAAAAGAATCCGGATTTGATCCAGTAATGATCCTTAGTTTCTGATTTGCTCATTCAATTTTATTAGTTGCGAACAAAATGTTGTTCAATATAGCATTTCACCTCTTCGTGATTTTTTGCGTGTAAAATAGTTGCGCCGGAAAGTTTAGGAAAGAGTTTATGAAAGCAACCAAAATGATGTTCAAGTCCTTTTTTAGAATAAATTATATTAACGCCTTTAAAATAACTTGCCAATGTACCTGTTCCGCCGTGTGTGGAAATAAAATGGTCAGCATTAGCATATACCATTAATTGCAGATGATTAAAGTTTTTTGCATTGCCCTTATTTTCTTTATACAAATCTTCCATTAATAAAACGTCGGGATGATTTTTTCTCAGCCATTCATATTCATGTAAATCATAAATATCACTATTATCCATTGAAATGTTTTGCGGCATCGGACGGTTATAAATAATAGTGTATTTATCTTTTAATCTTTCTATCATGTGAGATATCAACTCAATAGGAAAAAAACTTATTGGCGGTCCATTCCATTCTGAGTTATACCTGTTAGCTATAATTACGATCGGTTTATCGTAAACATAAATATCATTTTTATACATTTCTTTTAAAGGCACAGGTTCCCATTTCCGCATGTTATAATTATGGCTATACAAAATTCGCGGCGTTTCATAATTCATATTGCCGGCCAAGGTCCGCTCTTTAAATTCTTCATGATGCTCAGGCGAAAAAAAGTAGAGTTGTTTTGTGTAGATAGCCGACGTTGTTGATTTTAGTGTCCCGTTTTTATAATGCCAGTAAGCAAAAGGTAATACATACAAAATATCCGGTGCAAATTCTCCGGAGAATGAAATCTCTTTATAGGGTTTTTTAAATACATAATCGCGAAAAATATATTTAAGCTGCACTAATTGGCAATAATAAGTATCCCTGTAATAGTAACGCACTTCTGCAGGTACTTTAGGATATTTTAAAAGCACTATTAAACTCAGAATCTTATTGGTTAACTTAAAAAACATTTAGTTTGGTTTTTGTCATCAAAAACGAGATAAATAATTAAAAATTGCTTCAAATTTTAGCTGCTAATTTAGTTCATTATTAAACCTGATAAACATTTGTTTATTTTGAGAACGATTCATAATCTATTATAATAATTTTAATTTTTTTGGTTACTAAAGCATGCCTTTTATACTTTTAAAATCCAATACATCGCTAAAAAAAATTGCCGTTTATTTTTGACTCTATAATACTTACGAGTAGTTGCTTCCAACAATCTATAGGTAATCAAAATATTATTCAGTGCATGTAAATACTCAAAATATTGAGGTGAAAATTTTTTGTATTTGCTAAGGGCTTACCGAAAACATTATAAAAGATATATATCCAACCGCAATAGTTGATGGAAAGATTTGTAATAATTCAGATAATGCAAAGAATGCTGAAGGTGTAACTGTAGTAATGATGTTAATAAAAATCCCGCAAAATAAATTTCGGAGCAACATTTATTAATACCTGTTCTAAACGAAAACCGAATAGTTTTAAACTGTGGGGTTAAGGCTTGTATGTATCCAATCAAAATTACCTTTATTGGATTAAAAAAAACTTATTGCCTCTATGGAGTGGCATGGTTTCTGCTTAGCAAAGCTCAGTTCGAAAATTGACCATTTTTTTTCGCTTTTTCTATTAATTTATTGTTGAAAAACCGTTTTTCTTTTTGAAATTATTTATTGAGCGTTCGAAAGGTCGTTTGAGAATTACAATTATCCTGATTAAAACCATAAAAATCCAATTTATGAAACGTGTAGTTTTACCCCTGCTTGTGTGTTTAATTATTTGTGCCTCTTCTTTTTCCCAACAGTATGTCGGCAAAAGAATTTATTTGCAAAAAAATACCGGTAATAATACCCTTGGTATAGGACCGGGTTTTAATTATCACGCCGGTGATACACTTGTATTAACTGCGAATCAAAATCCTTACAGCTGGGCCCAGTTTACAAACATTGATTCAGTTACTATAATCAATGAAGGCGGGCAGGTAGTGCTTAATTGGTTTGATAATGGTTCTATACCTGGTGGTTTTATTTTTATCGGTTGCAAGCATATTCATCTCACTGGCACAGGAGTCCGTGGCATAAAATACGGTTTTAAAATTACAACGCCTGCTAACAGAGGTGTAGGTGTAGATATACATGATCGTTCTGCGTGGTTTGAAGTTGATCATTGTGAAATGTATAATAAAGCGAGCGGGTTTTGGATAAAAGAAGAAGTTCAATGCGCTGATAGTTTATCTTTTCCTAATTGGGTGCTGCATAATTTTAAGATTCATGATAATTATATTCATAATTGTTCACTTGAAGGAATGTATTTAGGTAGTACCGATCCTAACAATTATGCAGGAACAGATTCATCACAGCATCCGGTTGTTTATTGCAACGGTATAGCAACTAAACACAAACCGATGAGACTTGGTAATTTTCACATTTATAATAATATTATCGACAGCACCGGAAGAGGTGCAATACAGTTAAGCGATGCTGACAGTGGAAAAAATGAAATCAATAACAATACAATTACAAATGCTGGCTTTGAATTAAATGGTTACCAGGGAAATGGAATTGTTTTAGGTGGTTACTCGCATGCTTACATACATGATAATTATGTAAACTATACTTATTCAACGGGCATTTTCTCACTTGGTGCCGGTATGGTAAAAATTATCAATAATACTGTTGACCATTCAGGAACCATAGGTAAGATATCGGAAAGCGGTGTTCCAAATATTATGGTTGATACAAGAAATACAACTGTTCCTTCTCCCGGTCAACCGAATCCTGTTATGCTGACATTTAAAGTAAGAGGAAATAAATTAGGTGCAAACACCGATTACGGAATAAGAGTTTATAATACCTACATGACTTTTACAACTGACAATGCGGTTTGCGATAACAGAACTTTATCGGGACTCAGTGCATCGCATTATGTTGCAACCGGAGTTTATTGGAAGGGTGAATGCGACACCGGTGCTTTGAATACAAAAAATTATGTACAACATAACGCCGTTGCACAAACATTAAACAAAGCAAGTTCTATCATCTATCCAAATCCTGCAAAAGATGTTGTAAATGTAAATTTTGGTGATAACGTTTCCGGTAAAGTTATGTTGAGCATTTACGATGAACAAGGTCGCATGCTTCAAACGAAAAGTATTTATAAGAACGTTTCTCAAACGCAGCAATCATTTGATGTTAAAACGTTGCAACCAGGCGTTTATAATTTGCAAATTGTTTCTGCTGCAGAAAAAACAAACCTGCGATTTATTAAAGCAGGCGATTAATAATTTATTTAAATTTTTACTGTAGCTCAAGAGCAGAGAGATTTTTATTTTTAAAATTTTTCTGCTCTTTTTTAATCGGTTATTTAAACGGCTTATAATATTTTTCGGTTGATAAAGACAACATTGGCAAGTCTCCGCGTGTATCGCCGTAGGCGTAAATCTTTGAATATTCAGTAAGCTTATAGTTGTTTAAAATGTGTTTAACCTTTTCGTTACCGCTGCAATTTCTACCTGAAATTTTACCTGTTATTTTATTGTTTTTTACTTCAAGACAAGTAGCAATACAATCAATATTAAATTCACTGCACCAGGGTTGCACCCAGTTTATTGGCGAAGCTGAAACAACAACAACTTTTGTATTGTTTTTTTTATGCTGATTTATTTCGTTTAAAGCTTGTTCCCGAATTAAGCCAGGCAAAATTGTTCTTGTAAATTGATTGCAGATATTTTGAAATTCATTTACCGGCGTGTTCTTAAAAAAAAATTGCAGCATAATTTCTTTCGCCCGATGATTAGATAACAAACCAGTTTTGTAGGAAAATAAAATTGGTGAAAGCGCCAACAATCCACTATAATAATTCAATTTACCTTTTGCAAATTTTATAATTTCTGCAAGCGTATCTTTTGATGTTATAGTTCCATCAAAATCAAAAAAAGCAATGGATAAATCAGAACCGTTTTCCATTTGTTAATTACAACTTTAATTTTTTGAAAACACCTTCAGGAATTGTTTTTATGATAAGCATTATCCACCTCCACATCCACTTTACATAAACAACATTTTTTCTTTTTTTCACTGCAGATGAAACCTGTAATGCAACTTGCTCGGGCGTTGCTGTTAATAATGGTGGCAATTTTAAATCTGCAGTCATCTTAGTATAAACAAAACCCGGCAATATTGTAATAACATGAACACCGTATTGATGCAAACTGTTTCTCAGCCCTGATAGGTATGCTGTAAAACCTGCCTTTGCACTTCCATAAATATAATTACTTTGCCTGCCTCTTTCACCGGCAACAGAACTTATACCTGCAATAATTCCGCTCTTTCTTAATTTGTAATCTTCTGCTACAATATTTAAAATTGAAACAGCGCCGGTAAAATTTGCCTGAATAATATTTTCAGTTTCTTTCCAATCAGCAGCAGCTTTTTGCTGATCACCTAAATAACCAAAAATGCAAATAGTTATATCCGGATGAAAAGGAAGGTTTTTATAAAATGATTCATGGCTTGCAAAATCTGTAGCATCAAAAAAAACAACAGCAGATTTAATATTATATCTTATTTCAAGGTCTGTTTTAAATTCGGAAAGCTGTTGCACATTTCTTCCGGCAAGTATTATATCAAACTTATCCTGCGCAAATTTTCTTGCTATCGCGGTAGCCATATCTGAACTGGCGCCGAGTAATAGAACTGATGACATTTATAATTATTTTCTAAGCTGTAATTGATAGTCGCGAAGACTGAACTGATTGAAATTTTGTTTGCGGGTTATATTTCTCTATAACAGAAGTAAATTTTTTTGAATTAGCGTAACCTTTCCAAAAAGTATTTGCTTTCATCCTTGCATCTTTTGATAAGTAAATTCTGCCGCCATATTCTAAAACAATTTCATCAAGCTCGTCTAAAAAATTAAACAATCCTTTTCTAACGGGAAAATCCAATGCTAAGGTATAACCTGCAATTGGGAATGAAATTAAATCACTTTGTTCACCAAAAGTTTTCAGCACGGCTAAAAATGAACCCCAACCTTTCTCGCTTATTTTTTTTAAGATAGTTATTAAGCCTTCTTTATTTTCAAACGGAACAACAAATTGGTATTGCACAAATCCTTTTTTTCCGTAACCCCTGTTCCAATGCAGTATTGCATCAAGCGGATAGAAAAAAGGTTCATAAGAAATAATGCTGTTCTTTTCTTTCTTAAAATTTTTATGATAGAAAACGTAATTGAATAAACGAACTGTAAAATTATTCAATACAAAAGATGGAAGATTAATTGGAAAATTGATTGACTTCTTTTTTGGCAATGCTAAAGCTCCTTTCGAAATTTGCGCATCACTTAACTCATTTAGTTTAGCATGTTCACCTAACATTAAAACACTTCTGCCAAATCCATTTCCTTTTTTTAAACAATCGATCCATGCAACTGAATATGTATAATGCTTATTTGCTTCAAACAATTCAATTAGCTCTTCTAAATCTCTAACCTTTATTTTCTTTTCTCTTATGTAAGAAGTTTCAATTTTTTTAAGCTGAAATTTTACCGAAATGATAACGCCCGTTAAACCCATGCCTCCGTTAGTAGCTTCAAACAAATCTGCATTAGTATTTTTACTGCACTTTACTATTTCACCGTTTGAAAGCATTAAAGTAAGATCAATTACATGGCGTGAAAACGCACCATCAACATGATGATTTTTTCCGTGTACATCAGATGCAACAACGCCACCAATCGTTACGAATTTTGTTCCCGGTGTTACAGGTAAAAACCAACCTTCTGGCACAATAACATCTAATATCTGATCAAGCGTAACGCCTGACTGACATTCAAGAATACCATTTGTTTTATCAAAAGATAAAAACTTATCAAATTTTAAAGTAGAAATTGTTACATCGCCTAAAGAAGCATCACCATAACATCTTCCATTTCCTCTTGCAATTGCAGATGTGCTGGAACTTACAATTTGTTTTAATTCATTTACAGATCTGAATTGCACTTCATTGCTTTCCATCACCGGATAGTTTCCCCAATTTGCAATTTTTTTCTTCATATCCAAATGCTGATTATTTAAAAAACTGAAATATTGGGCATATAAATTATCACATAAAAACTCAACACCCAAAGAATAAGTGTTATTTGTAAAAATCTGTCTTTATATAAAAGTTTTGTAGGCGAACCTGTGTTATTTTCTACAAAGGTAATTTGTAAATAGCGAAGTAACCCTGCTATTACAAAGACTGAAGTGTAATATAAACGATAAGTTTTCCAGCGTTGCATTACTTCAGGCGAAATGGTATAGATTAAATAGGATACAATGATTATAGCTGTAAGCAATGATAAAACCACATTCATGAATTCAAGATTATAACCTTTGATTGATTTGCGCATATCATGACCTGACTCCAGCTTTAATAAAATATCATCACGCCTTTTTGCAGTTGCCATAAAAAGTGCGAGCAGAAAAAACATGATGTTTAACCATTGTGTTATAGCGACTGAAGCTATTACTCCACCGGCTTTCACGCGCAAAACAAAACCTGCCGAAAGAATTAAAATATCAAGAATAGAAATGTTTTTTAAGCCGAAAGAATAACCAAGATTTAAGACGAAATATAATGCAAGAACGAAAATAAATTTAGGCACCAATAATAGTGATAATAAAGCACCAGCTAACAAACATCCAATAAACAAAATAATAGCTGCAGATTTTGATACTGCGCCAGACGCAAGTGGCCGATTGCATTTTTCAGGATGTTTTTTATCTGCTTCAATATCTTTATAATCGTTAATAATATAAATACTGCTGGCAATAAAACTGAACGCCATGAAACCAATTGCTGTATTGAACAAAGCAGGCAGATTAAAAATTTCACGCGCAAAAAATATTGGAAGAAATAAAAACAAATTTTTAATCCAGTGATGTGGCCGCATCAACATTATATATGGTAACGGCGAATGAATTTTATTTTTTTGTACTTCGGTAGAAATAAGCATTTGTTTAAATGGTTATTAAGGTTTTTATTTTGCTATGTCATCACTTTTGTAAGCGATGTTTATGTATTCATTTTTTAAACCATCAGTTCTCTCCCACTGCTCTGTTTCGGGATTATATTGCTTAATAACTTTTGCAGGATTGCCTGCAACAATTGAATAAGGAGGAACACTTTTCGTAACAACACTTCCGCCGGCAACAATTGAATGCTTACCAATTGTAACACCTGCAGTTATTACAGCATTTGTTCCAATCCAGCTATCATCTTCTATTATAACTTCTGCAACAGTACATTTTTGATCGCGTATTGGTGTATTAATATCTGTATAGCCGTGATTTAATCCAGATATACCAACATGCTGCGCAATAATAACATTATCTCCGATGGTAACTGGTCCGGTTAGTATATCACCGATTCCGATCATACAATTCTTGCCAATAATAACATCTCCCATTCCATTGTTAACGCAGGTAAAATCTTCAATGATTGTTTTATCTCCGATATTGAATTTTCTAAAAGGTAACACATCAATTCTTGATCTTCTTCTTATAACAGCTTTCTTTCCTTTTTTGTGAAAGAACGGATTTAAAAAATTTCTTACCCACCATCTCGGTCTTGCTGATCCTTCTGCCATCAAAAGATTTAGTACAAAATTTTTGAATCGCGGATTAGATTGTATTTTTTCTTCGATACTCAATTTGATAATGTTTTGTTGATAGCTGAAAAAATTTTGCCTGCAGCTATCTCCCAGGTATGCGATTCCGCTAAAGTGATCCTGTATTCTTTTAAATTATCATTGTCTTCTGCCAAAGCTTTCTCAACCAACGCGGCGTGATCTTCCGGAGTTTCGCCAAGATAGATGCAATCATCAAACATTTCCATCTCTTTCGTTTTGGTTGCAACCACTGGTTTTCCCATCGCCAGGTACTCATCTATTTTCAATGGGTAATTCACCATTGTAATATCATTTATAACCTGCGGGTTGATGCATACATCTAACGCTTGTACATATGCGGGCAGTGCACTAACGGGCTTTTTACCTAAAAAATAAATGTTAGGTAAATTATCTATTTCGTGTTTGTTATTTAATAAATCATAAGGACCAACCATTACAACGCTATAATTGGGATGCGCCTTTGCGATGGCTTTAATTATACTTGTATCTATTCGTAGCGATGTAAGAACACCAACATAACCAACGATCGGATGCGGAATGTTTTGCATATCATCCGGCAATGGAAATTTCTTTCTGCCATTGAACAATTCTATGTTGCAACCCATTCCGAAATAATGTGAATTTGGATTATGCTTTAACGAATACTCCGTTAACGAGTGCGCATTAGCTACTACAAGATCTGATTTTGCAATAAGCTTTGCTTCTAATTCTATTCCATGTTTTTTCCAGTAGTCTACGCCTAACAAATTATCGCGATCACAATAGATATAAAGTTTAGGATTCAAAAATTCCTTCAGATAATAAGATCTGAAAATATCATTATCATTAAAGATGATGAAGTTTTTAAAATTTAATTTTTCAATTGCAACTTTAATGTCTTCGGCAAATTTTTTATTGTTTCTTTTGTTTACGATAGAAAAAATTGAAGTGAAGGGAATCCAGTTTATTGATTCGATAATATTAGCGGGATAATAATTCCAAATGTTTTTTTCAACTTCGATAATTCGCTCTTCATTATTTTTTATGATGTTTAAATGTCTTTGAATATTTACATCATTCTTAGAATATAAAATTGTTTTTCTATCGAGCGGTGCATTAATGTATAGCACGCGATTATCCTTGGCAAATTCATGCGCAAGATTCTTACATGTGCTTCCAATATCTGTATACCATTGCTGTGAACTAACAATAAT
>DASZUY010000003.1:0-4395 GCA_035547495.1 Parafilimonas sp.
CTACCCAAATCACCTTGGTTATAAACCGCGGGGCATTTACTGCGCAGATCAACTTTAGTTGGTAATGCTTTTACAAATGCAGCAGGCGCTTTGTACTGAAAATCGCGTTGGTCGGGCAAATCTGGTTGCCAGCCATAACGCACAACTTTGAATGACATATATTTTAATTTATAGATTAGCTTTTAAAATAATTATGCTGTTATCCATGTATAAAACTGCGATACTCTTTGTGCATAATCTTCCGCCCTGTTTCCGCTTCCGTTATAAGCCTTCACCGTGTTATACATGTCGTTTGGATGTGCCTTCCATTTTGCATTTAATTCTTTAAGCAATCTTGACAAACATTCATCGATAGAATACCAAAGTTTATTTCTGAAAAAGCTTTCATCGTCTTTAATGTTTTGCAAATCGTATTGAAATATGCCGTAGCCTTTGTATAAATAATCTGCTGCAGCAAATCCATGCGGAGCACCGGGTTGCGGCATTGCCCGCATTTTATTTCCTTCATCAATCAGCATTTGTGTAAGTGCGCTGCCATAAGCTGCTTCAAATTCATTTTTGTTTTTTGGGAATGCGCTGCGGCTTGTATCAGGAAAATCGCCGCTTGCATCAAAAACACATCGCTCCAAAACTGTTGATGCATCTGCAACATTCATCCAGAGTTGCCATCGCTGTGCAGTTTCCTGGAAGGCAATTGCATAAACAAGTTGTTCATCAAACGGTGTGTTTTCAACGGCGGCAATTATTTTGTTTTGAAAATTATTCTTCATCCATACAGAACAGTCAATGCATTGCGTTCTGCTCAAAGGCATATCATGCGGAATAGTTGTTGGTGGTTTTAATAAAGCGGTTGCCGGTGATGTTGTAATATTCGTTGTGTTGGTAACATTTGTTGTAGCTGTTGCAACGCCATCAGCCATTAAACCACCAGCCCAGTAATAATAACTATCTGCATCTTTATACCATGTGCCCGCTGCATTGTTTGTTTCATCAATGCTATCAAAACTAAAACCCTTGCTCACCGTATCAATAATGTTGCTTTTGTCTGCAACATTTGCAATGGGTGATGAACGCCTGTTTAGCTTGTTTACGGTTACAATTAAATGTGGCATAATTAACCTGCGGCCTCCTCATCCTTATTTGAATTAACGGTTACAGTTATTGGTGCAGCTTGTGGTGCAGGCGTGTTTGTTGTATCTGAACTGCTTGCCGGTTTGCCACCGGTGCCACGCAGGTTGGTAACTTTATTTAAAAGATCAAACCAAAAAGGTGCGCCGAGCATTAAAGCAATTGTGGTTACAGCTAAACCTAATATTTTAGACAGAATAATTAAGAAGCTCGATAATCCATCTGTTTCAAGTTGTTTTGTTTTTGGATTTAGTTTTTTTGGAATGAAAGATTGGAAATCGGTTTTAGACCAGCCAAAAGGCAAGTTCTCGTTTAAAGCACCTTGTGCATTACGAACATTAGCAAGTCCAGTTTGCAAGGATGATTGCAGTTGATTGAGCGTAACTGTATCAGCGCTGTTTGTTCTTTTCAGTGAATCAATTCTTTTATTAAAAACGGTTGAACTGTCTTGTGCAAGTTGGTAAGCTTGCGCCGCTACTTTTGCTCTTGCATCGGGATTGCTGTATAAATATTTTGCGATGTTTACGCTGTCGGCATTCATCAGCACAACAGAAACTAATGCCACCCAAAATGTAAACGGTCTCGAATATCTTCTTTTGAGATCACCGGTTAAACGATCCATGGATGAATCGTACCATGTTTCAATTTTCGAACGGAAGATGGCAACATCATTAACCGTTTTATCACTTCCTGCTTTGTACTTATCCCTCGCTTCATAAGCATAAGTAAGAAACATGCGTTTCAGTTCGGGTGAAATAATATCTGCCTGCTGAATTTTGCTGATGAATGTATTAAGATCCGTTGCAATGCTCGTTGGATCATTTGGATCATACGTAAGTTTCTCCAGCAATGCAGATGTAAAATTTTTCGCATCGATATAAGATGGCGGTTTTGATTTTCCTTTCTCATCAGACAAACCTGTAATAGCACAGTGATCTATTATTGCCTGTCCGAGCGATTCGGTTGTGTTGCCGACTTTTATTTGTTCGCTAAAAATTTTTGTAAGCCATTCCTGCAATAAAACTGCACGCGCTTTAACAACGGTTAAAATCATTTCAACAACAGAGCTGCAAATAATGCTAAGCAGAAAATAAACGAAGATCATTCCTGCTATCAGATCAATAATTGGAAAGCCACTCATAAGTTTTATTTTAAGCCCGCTGGTTTTGGCTGGTAAAAAATGTTCTGTCTATTTTGTCGTTCAAAAAATATAAAAGTCTCAAAGACTCTAAAATTTTTTTTCAATGCAACATTAAAAGAGCGCGAAATTTTTCAATGAATACCGGAGGCTATAAATTCCGGAAGTAATTCTATGCGAATATTAAAAAATATTTTCGAGCCGGCAAAGCGTTTTAAATTTTATTGTTAATAATATTACAGCTGCTTTTAAACTGAAAACAAGTCTTAATTACTCGCTGCTTTTAATTTTTTCCGAGATGCTCATTAAAGTGCGAAACATCGTTGGATCATATCCTACCACAAATGCCAGCATGCTAACAACGCCGGCAGCCTGCGTATACGCCTGCGCAGTTGGTGCGGTTAATGCATTTGAACTCGTGATAAAAACACCCGCAAGAAAAGCAAAGAATACAAGTATGCCGCGCAACATAGAACTAAAAGGATTCTCGCTCATGTAAATTTGTGAAGTGACTTTATTTTGATTGGGTTGTTCATCTAATCCCAAATCTCTTCGCGCTTTTGAAATTACAAGCAAGCTCGCGCAACCACCTGTAAATGCAGATACAAGACATAGAATGGCAATATTAGACGGCGTAAATGTGAGCATCGTCATTATAAACTTGAACATGGTAAAATTTGTTGATAGCGTTGTTCTGTATTGAGAGGAATCGATGAGCATGCCTAGGCTGAAAAGAACGATCCATAAAACGACGCCGCAGGTGCCCATCAATGCGATGATAAAATGTTCTTTGCGATGCACTCTTTTTTTTGTTGCTAAAAATTTCGGTTTGGTTTCGTTTGTTGACGACTCTTTAGCGGACGGTACTACCATCACTTTTACTTCAGTGTCTTCCATAGTGATTAATTTTTTGAATTAATTATAATTGATAACCTTTTCGCTTTGCACTTAAGAAGAGAGATTGGGGGATTTGATCTTCTTATTTGTTCTGATGTAACTGAGCTAATATTTCAAACATAAAAATAGTAATTTCTTTTGCAAGCTTTATTGAAATTATATTCAACGGGCAATTTTTTAATTAACTCGCTTATTTTTGTTTTTTTATAAATATTGAATACGCATATGGCAATTCGCAACAACTGGTCAATTGAAGAAGTGTATGAAATTTATAATACACCGGTACTTGAACTTATTTTAAAGGCAGCAAACATTCACACAGAATATAATGATACGGCAGAGGTGCAGGTTTGCACGCTGCTAAGTATTAAAACAGGTGGCTGTACAGAAGATTGCGCTTATTGTCCGCAGGCAGCGCGTTACAACACAGGTGTTAATGTGCACGCATTGATGAAAAAAGATGAAGTGCTTTCTTACGCGCAAAAAGCAAAAGATGCGGGCAGCACACGTTTTTGTATGGGTGCCGCATGGCGTGAAGTGCGCGATAACAAAGATTTTGACCGCGTAATAGAAATGGTAAAAGGTGTGAATGAAATGGGTATGGAGGTTTGTTGCACCTTAGGCATGCTTACAGAATCGCAGGCGCAGAAATTAGCAGATGCAGGTTTATATGCATACAACCATAATCTTGATACATCTTCTGAATATTACGATCAAATTATTACCACAAGAACTTATGATGATCGTTTGCAAACTTTAGATAATGTACGAAAAGCCGGCGTTAGTGTTTGCTGCGGTGGTATTATTGGATTGGGTGAAACACATGAAGACCGCATTAAAATGTTGCATACACTTTCAACGCTTCCTGAGCATCCTGAAAGTGTGCCTATCAATGCGCTTGTTGCCATTGCCGGAACGCCTTTAGAAAACAACGACAAGGTTGATGTTTGGGATATGATACGAATGATCGCCACAGCAAGAATACTTATGCCGAAGGCAATGGTGCGCTTAAGTGCAGGCAGAACGAGCATGACGGTTTCTGAACAGGCGCTTTGTTTTATGGCCGGCGCTAATTCAATCTTTGCAGGAGACAAATTACTAACCACGCCGAATCCAAGTTTTGAAGAAGACGATGCCATGTTCAAGCTGCTCGGATTAAAACCAAGAGTGGCTTTTAAAGAGGAGAAAATTATTGAAGAAGTATTGAGCTAATCAGCACTTTCTTCTGCATC
>DASZUY010000004.1:0-2289 GCA_035547495.1 Parafilimonas sp.
CACAAAAATTCCAGTAATAATTTGTAGCGTTTTGAGAAGTGTTTGTAAAACTTATCGATTTACCTGCGCAAACTGTATCTGGTGATGTGAAGGAGGCTAAAACAGGATTAGTTGAATTTGTTGAACAAGCTATTGAATACGCCTTTACTTCATCTAAATTTAGGCTTCGGTTATAGATGCGCACTTCATCCAAATCTCCATTAAACCAATACGGAAATTGAGAGTCATTAAGTCTTCCAAAAAAAAGATTGCTTGCATTGGTGAAGCTTAGTCCAGGAATTTGGGAATCTAATATTAAATCACAATCAATGTATAGGCGGGCATGGGAACCGTCATAAGTATAAACAACACTATGCCAAACATTTTTCTTTACATATGGGGTATCTTGTTGTGGCGAAAGGCCTGTTCCAATTCCAAAAAAGGTTTCGTGGAGTGTATCAGGGATTGATCCACTGTTGCAATTGGAGCCATGCGTATAAAAATTATCATCGAACCTAATCATATATCTTCCTGTTTCTTGATCATAATCGCCTTTTTCAACTACTTCATTACCATGACATGGACCATAATAAAATCCTGTAGGTTTTACCCATGCACAAATTGAAATTGTTTTGCTAAAATTTAAAGAAGCACTATTCGGTATTTGAATATAATTATCAACGCCATTAAAATGATAAGCACTGTTGGGATTTCCGTAATAGTCTGATGTAAGCGTGGCGTTGTTGAAGCTTGCATTATTATCGTTACCGCTTGCATCGTTTGCATTGCCGTTAAATGGATAATAGGCGACGAGTCCGTTATTCAAGTCAACCTGGCAAAATACAATAACAGGAACTACGAAAAAGAGGGTTAAAATAAGCAGGCGGGTGAGCATGAAATGGTATTTAGCAGTTTTAGTTATGGCAAGATAAAAGTTTTTCTGTTTGTTAGCGTGAAAACTTGATTGGGCACTCTATAAAAAAATAACCCCGGGATTGATTATCCCGGGGTTACTATCAATGCTATAATCATTAATATCTATATAATTCAGATTTGAAAGGACCGTTCTGCGGAATACCTAAATACTCTGATTGTGCATCTGTCAACTCGTCTAATTCAACACCGATTTTCTTTAAATGTAAACGCGCAACTTTTTCATCCAAATGTTTTGGAAGCACGTACACTTTGTTTTCATATTTATCAGCATTCAACCACAATTCAATTTGTGCCAACACCTGGTTTGTGAATGAATTACTCATTACAAAACTTGGGTGACCTGTTGCACAACCTAAATTCACCAAACGACCTTCTGCCAAAAGAATTACATCTTTACCATCAATCGTATATAGATCAACCTGCGGTTTAATTTCATTCTTTGTGTTGCCATAATTATCATTCAACCATGCAACATCAATTTCAATATCAAAGTGACCGATGTTACAAACGATTGCTTTGTCTTTCATTAAACGGAAATGTTCACCGGTAATTAAATCGCGGCAACCTGAAGCAGTAACAATGATATCAGCTTCTTTAACTGCATCAATCATTTTTTTCACTTCATAACCATCCATTGCAGCTTGTAACGCACAAATAGGATCAATCTCTGTAACAATTACACGGCAACCTGCACCACGCAATGAAGCCGCAGAACCTTTACCAACATCGCCATAACCACCAACCACTGCAACTTTACCAGCCATCATTACATCAGTAGCTCTGCGAATGGCATCAACCAAACTTTCTTTACAACCATACTTGTTATCAAATTTTGATTTGGTAACAGAATCATTAATGTTGATGGCAGGAATTGGTAAAGTACCTTTCGCCATTCTTTCATACAAACGATGAACGCCCGTTGTTGTTTCTTCACTTAAACCTTTTATGTTCTGAATAAGTTCAGGATATTTATCAAACACCATGTTTGTCAAATCGCCGCCATCATCCAAAATCATATTCAGCGGGCGGTCAGTACTGCCAAAAAATAATGTTTGTTCAATGCACCAATCAGCTTCTTCCAATGTTTCACCTTTCCATGCAAACACGCCAATACCTGTAGCAGCAATTGCAGCAGCTGCATGATCTTGCGTTGAAAAAATATTACAAGAGCTCCATTTTACTTCAGCACCTAATTCAATCAATGTTTCAATTAATACTGCAGTTTGAATAGTCATGTGCAAACAACCTGCAATGCGTGCGCCTTTCAATGGTTTGCTTGCGCCATATTCAGCGCGTAGTGCCATTAAGCCCGGCATTTCCGCTTCGGCTAATCTTATTTCTTTGCGTCCCCATTCGGCAAGCGAAATATCTTTC
>DASZUY010000005.1:0-2525 GCA_035547495.1 Parafilimonas sp.
TTTAGAGGCATGGATGAAAAGGATTTTTGTGAATTGCGCTCTGCAAAAACTAAGGCAAAAAGAAAGTAAGTATCCGCTTATAAGTATTCATTCCCTACCGGAAATAAATTCACCATTCTTTTTTGAAGCAGATTCCATTGACTTAAAAAATTTAATCAGATGCATACAAAATCTTCCGTTAATCAGCCGCCTTGTTTTTAACCTGTATGTTTTTGAGGGTTTGAAACATAAAGAAATAGCGCAGATGCTTGGTATTTCTGAAGGCACATCAAAATCAAACTTATTTGATGCAAGACAAAATTTAAAAAAACAGTTGAAAGGTTTTAATTTTTTTAAAAAAATCGCCGCTAATGAATAAAAATTTACACGACGATATTGATGCGTTTTTCCTGGGTAATTTAAAAGAATATACTGAAGCGCCTGCAGAAGCAGTTTGGTCAGAAATAAATAAAAAATTATCCTTAAAAAAAGAGGAGCCTAAAGGTCATACGTGGAAAATTTTTAGCTTAGGTGCCGCTGCAGTGGTTGTATGTTTATTAATACCTTTTATTTTAAATGATGTATTTGTCATTCAAAAACCAAAAGATGCAAAATCGGTAAATCTTAAACTAAATGCACATGTTAAAACCCAACCTTATTCAATCATAAATCACAATAAAAATTTTATCGCAACATCAAGTGGAAAAGATTTATTAAAAGTGACTGAGCCGGCAATTGATGATAAGATCAAAGGCTCATCAACAAAAAAGTATTCTTTATTAAAAACAGATGATACTATAACAAGCTTAATTGGCCTGTCTTCTTTCGATAAATTACCAACAAAACCTATTGAGCCATTTATTACAAGTAAAGCAGCGCTCGTTAATAATGCAGCGCCAGATAATAAAACCTTATCAAATAAAACTACTAAGGAAATTTCTTTGCATTTTAAAAAGCATGATGTAGAACTTATTCCGTTCTTTTCGTTTGATCATATCTCAGGCAGATTTATTGAACAATACGAATTTGACAATGAGCATAAGAACGATTATGAAAAAAGAGAGAAACCTGATGTATCCTTCACCGGGGGATTACTTGCTTCTTACAATATTGACAAGAGATTTTCTTTAACATCCGGCATTTCTATTTCAGATGCTTTTGTATCAATATCTTCAATAGCAGTAAATGCATTGCAGGATGATAATGGCGTATATAAGTTTAAGCTTGCTACATCCTATGGTTTGGCTGAAATTTCTAAAACAGGTATAACGCCTTCAGCGGGTGATTCGCTTTTTGTTTCTAATGCAATGCTGCGGCTGAACTATATTTCTTTTCCGGCATTGGTTAGTTTTAATTTTGGCGATAAAAAAATAAAATGGAGTGCTCATACCGGTGTTGCGTTGAACAAGGTTATGAGCGATAAGGTGCAGGTAGAATATGCGGTTAATAATAACGATGACAATGAAACGATTGATAAAATTGAAGGCGTAAGAAAAACATTTTTTACTTTGAATACAGGTATTGAAGCAAAGTATTCAATTAGCCATTCAATGGATATTAGTTTAAGTCCTGAATTAAGATATGGAATTAATTCAATTAATAAAGGAACGCCCGTAAAAACCTACCCCATTAATTATGGATTGTCTTTAGATCTTCATGTTAAGTTGTAACAGTTATTTAAAATTTTTCATTCTATAAACATAAAAATTTCTTACAGGCACTTTGTTTCTGTATTGATGAATAATTACAGGTGGTTCAGTAAGTGAAAAAGAATTTATCACGCTGCTGTCTGGCACTGAACTATAATTTGATGGTGAGATATAGTAAGCATCATCCCCTTTTTTTAATGCGCCATTTTCTTTATTAAGCCACGCAAAATTATGAATGTCGAATAGTGGTCCAAAAGCGTAAAGCTTCATGTGGAGAGGTCTGGCAACATAGTAATCAAGATGTGCAGCAGGAAACCATTTGTTTGAAAGAATAACCGCGTCATTATTCATTTGATGCGTTTGCACATCTGCATCTTTCAATTTTTTGAAATCATTTTTAAAATCGCTCCAGCCATATAAATCCATTGTAAAATCTCCGCTGCCTAAATTTTGTTCATCTTTTTTACCAAGACTTGCCGGCAAAAAATTAATGATTGAAAATGCAATTACTAATACTGCAAGCACAAGCACGTTTGCGCTACGCAATATTTTTTTAAAACTTGTTTCTTTAAAAGATTTTTCAGCATAAAACGCTGTGAAAATTAATAAAGAAATATAAGCGGGTCCGCTCCAGTGTGGTAACGTATCACGAAATAATGATACAGTCCACAAAACTAAAATAAGCGGAAGGCTTAAAAATATCAGCAGCCAAAATAATTCTCTGCTTGTTACAAATAAGCGTTTACGAATTGTTTTAATAATTGTAATTAATATCAACGCAAAAATCACAGGATTGCAATACGCTATTTCCCCAAAAAATTCTCTTAAAAAAGAAGACAGTTGTACGCCATTATTTATCACAACTCTTGCACCCTGGTATGTATAAGTAATAAACGA
>DASZUY010000006.1:0-4623 GCA_035547495.1 Parafilimonas sp.
AAAACTAACTTTTGACCCTACTTTTCTTGAACCGTTTAGCCGGAAAGAAGCTCTTGTAAATTTATCTCCAAGCAAAGTTCCTTTTGTGTTAAGATATTGACCTGAAGCATAAAAGGAAGATCTGTCATCTGCAGAAGACAATGATAAATCTGTTTGATCAGTAAGCCCGGTTTGCCAGAATTTATTTCTATCATTAAAAAATTGATAGGGCGCTGTTAACTGGTCTCCGTTCTCTAAAGGATTTCCTAAATCACGCGTGGTACCGTCAAATTTTGGACCATAAGACTCGTTTTCAAGTGGGGAATAATAAGGCTGGCCATTTTGATCAGTTCCATAACCACTGCCACCTGAGCCATATTGAGTTTGTATTTTAGGATAAAAAGCAACTGTCTCAAATGTTGTAGTTTCAGCAACATGCACTTGTTGTGTACCTGCTGAAGGACGTTTGGTAGTGACAACAAGGGCACCATTAGATGCCTGCGAACCGTAAAGTGCTACAGCAGCTGGACCATTTAATACGTTAATATTGTCAATATCTTCCGGACTGATATTAGTTAATAGATCGTAATTAACAGGGTTTCCGTCCAAAATGAGCAACGGCTGATTATTTCCTGTAAGGGATCTTTGTCCGCGAATGATTATTCTGAAGTTAGGATTAACGCCACCACCAGTGGACATCACCTGCACACCGGCAGCCTTTCCTGCTAATGCACTGGCTATAACTGTTGGTTTAGCTTCTGTAAGGGATTTGGCACTTACAACAGTAGAAGCAAAACCCTGCTCTCGTTTTGTAGCTTTTGTCCCTGCAGCGGTTGTTACAACAACATCAGAAATACTTCCCGATGTACGTGTCAATACCACCGAAACAGAAGTACTACTTACAGTAACTTCGGTTGTTTGGGCACCAACTGCAGAAATCACCAATACATCTCCGATTTTGGCTGGAATACTAAAATTGGCATTTGCATCTGCTGCAACTGAAACTTTAGTTCCTTTCACATTAATTGTGGCAAAGGGAAAAATGTCTCCGTTTTGATCCTTTACCGTACCGCTGATTTTACCTTGGGACCGTCCCACTACGGTAAATAGCAATAAGAAAGTAAGTAAGCTTACAATTTTTCTCATTTTGACGATTTTTTAATTTGCGTGTAAATATATAAGGATTATAAATAAACCGTTAAAAAAACTTAAATATTCTGTTAACAAATCCTCAAGGGAGACAAGACCTTTAAAAAAAATGCTGCTTAACCATTCATCAAATTTTAACATTTAATTTAACAAGGATTACGTGCATTGAAATGCAGGTATTGAACAATAATATTAGAAGATGTTTCAAATAAATAATTGCATGGTATTTTTGAACCATGCAATTATTAAGCGGCAAAGAAGCGTCTGAAAGCGTTAAACAACAATTATCCGGGGAAATTCAAGTTTTAAAACAAAAAGGTCTAAGAACTCCGCATCTTGCGGCCATTCTTATTGGGAATAATGGCGCCAGTGAAACTTATGTAGCCAGTAAAATAAAAAATTGTCAGGAAACAGGTTTTGGATCTTCATTAATACGATATGATGAAAACATAACTGAAACGGAGCTCCTAAAAAAAATAATTGAACTAAACAACGATGATGATGTCGATGGCATTCTTGTTCAGCTTCCGTTACCAATACATATCGATGAACAAAAAGTAATAAACATTATCAACCCCGGTAAAGATGTCGATGGCTTTCATCCCATTAATTTGGGACATCTGGTTCAGGGTTCACCAACCTTTATTTCGGCAACACCCTACGGTATTATAATATTAATGCAACATTATAATATAACTGCAAAAGGCCGGCACGTGGTTGTTATTGGCAGAAGCAACATTGTGGGGCGACCGATTAGTATTTTATTAAGTAGTAGCCAACCATACGGCAATGCAACCGTCACACTTTGCCATTCACACACAAAAAATTTAAAAGAATTAAGTTTGCAGGGTGATATTATTGTGGCGGCATTAGGTAAGCCGGGTTTCGTAACAGCGGATATGGTAAAAGATGGCGCTGTTGTAATTGATGTGGGTATTACGCGCGTTGAAGATGCTACTGCAAAAAAAGGGTTTCGTATAAAAGGTGATGTAAGTTTCGACGAAGTAGCTCCCAAAACCTCATATATAACACCGGTTCCGGGCGGCGTAGGTTTAATGACCATTGCCGCACTTTTAAAAAATACCATGAAAGCCTATTTAATGCGCAATAACTTAAGTGAAGATATTTTTAATAAATGATTGAAGAGTTTACATATACAAATCAATTGTCAATTATCAATTCTAAATTGTCAACCCTTCCGGTAATGGAAGCCTTTTACACTTTGCAGGGTGAGGGTTTTCACCAGGGAAAAGCGGCTTACTTTATTCGACTGGGCGGATGTGATGTTGGGTGCTTTTGGTGTGATGTAAAAGAAAGCTGGGACGCGTCAGTCCATCAGCAGAAAACAATTGAAGACATTATTAAAGAAGCATTGTCAACTGCCAACTCTCAACTGTCGACTGGAAATATTTGCGTTATCACCGGCGGCGAACCCTTGTTACATAACCTTGATCTCCTTACACAATCACTTCGCCAAAACAATTTCAAAACACACATTGAAACCTCAGGGTCTTCTCCTTTATCCGGCTCATGGAACTGGATTTGCTTATCACCCAAAAAATTTAAACAACCTCTGCCTCAGGTTTATGCCGTTGCAGATGAATTGAAGATGATCATATATAATAGGTCTGATTTTAAGTGGGCTGAACAAAATGCGGCACGCGTTTCGTCAAATTGCAAACTTTACCTGCAGCCTGAATGGAGCAAATCCACTGAAATAACGCCTTTAATTGTGGAGTATATAAAGGCAAACCCGCAATGGCAATTGAGCCTTCAAATCCATAAATATATCAACGTCCCTTAAGTTACTTAAAAGCGTTTTACCATCAAACAAACCGTCTGCTAACTTAATGCTTACTTAATACCAAAGCCATACTTAAAGGCATTCAGATTCAAGGATCCGCCGTTCATCTTTCGATCATCCTTCGTTCATGAAACGTTTTTTTGGTAGTCGGGAGAATAGATTGTCTTTGGATAAAAGGAAAGGATTTAGATGCTTTCTAAAAGTACAATTTATTTGAACAAGGTAATTGTAAAACATTAATTATTTCTCCTGCATCTGTAATGCAGCTTCTCGTCTTAAACCATTATCGCCGCTTATCTTTGCCACCCAATTTTTAAATTATGTATCGTACACACACTTGTGGTGAACTGAATCTTAATAATAAAGAACAAACTGTAACGATTGCCGGCTGGGTGCAAACGGTAAGAAAATTTGGCGCGATCACTTTTGTTGATCTGCGCGACCGTTATGGCATTACCCAATTATTATTTGGAGAAAACCTGAATAAGCAATTAGATGAACAGCCACTGGGTCGTGAATTTGTTTTGCAGGCAACAGGCGTTGTAAATGAACGCAGCAATAAAAATAAAAACATTCCAACCGGCGAAATCGAAATTAATGTAACCGAATTTAAAATTTTGAATAAATCTGCAGTGCCGCCATTTACCATACAGGATGAAACAGATGGCGGCGATGACTTGCGCATGAAATACCGGTACCTCGATCTGCGCAGGAATGTAGTGAAAAAAAACCTCGAACTGCGCTATGCAGTCAACCGTTCTGCAAGAAATTATTTACACGAAAATGGTTTTTATGATATTGAAACTCCTTTCTTAATTAAATCAACACCTGAAGGTGCGAGAGATTTCGTCGTTCCATCAAGAATGAATGCAGGCGAATTTTATGCGTTGCCACAAAGCCCGCAAACATTCAAACAATTATTAATGGTAAGTGGCTACGATCGCTACTACCAGATCGTAAAATGCTTTCGCGATGAAGATTTGCGTGCAGATCGCCAACCCGAATTTACACAGATAGATTGTGAAATGGCTTTCGTAGAACAGAACGATATTATTGATATGTTCGAAGGCTTGGTTAAAAGAATTTTTAAAGACGTAAAAGGCATCGATTATACAGAAGGTGTTGAACGCATGACCTGGGAAGATGCAATGTGGAATTATGGAAACGACAAACCCGACATTAGGTTTGACATGAAGATTACCAATTATAAAAAACCTTCCTCGGTTTATACCAATAAATCAACCAACAGCTCACTAATTGACAAAGCAAACTTTGTTGTATTTGACAATGCTGAAACAGTTCTTGCAATCGCTGTGCCCGGCTGCAGCGAATATACGCGTAAGCAAACGGATGAGCTAACAGAATGGGTGAAGCGCCCGCAAATTGGAATGAAAGGTTTGGCATTTATTAAATGCAATACAGACGGAACATATAAAAGCAGCATCGATAAATTTTATGATATAGAAAGATTAAAAGCCATTGCAGAGGCTTGTAACGCAAATCCCGGCGATTTAATTTTAATACTTGCAGGCAATGAAGAGCGTACAAGAAAAGCCATGAGTGAACTAAGATTGGAAATGGCAAAACGTTTAGGCTTAAGAAAAGAGGATGAGTTCAGATTATTGTGGGTACTCGATTTTCCTTTGTTTGAATATGATGAAGAAAGCAACCGCTGGGTGGCGCGTCATCAT
>DASZUY010000007.1:0-17704 GCA_035547495.1 Parafilimonas sp.
TTCCAACATTCTTCCATCGAGGGGCACGGTAAACAGGTAGTTCAAGAATAAAATAACTTTTCTCTTTCAGCTTAATAATAAATTTAAAAACATAACTAACAATAAGCGCCATTATCAATCCTAATAAATACAGCGCCATCATTACCAAACCCTGCAAGCTCAAAAAACCAAAATAATATTTCGTTGGTACAACCAGCGCAATTAAAATTGTATAAACAGGTAAACGTGCACTGCAACTCATTAAAGGTGTTACCAAAATGGTAAGTAGTCTTTCTTTTCTGTTTTCAATGTTACGCGTCGTCATTATTGCAGGCACAGCACACGCAAACCCACTGATCATGGGCATTACACTTTTACCATTGAGCCCTACTTTACGCATCAGCTTATCGCTTAAAAAACTTATGCGCGCCATGTAGCCTGTATCTTCAAGCAGTGTTATCAAGCCAAACAAGATCATGATCTGCGGAACAAAAACAAGAATGCCATTTAATCCGGCAAGCAAACCATTAATCAATAAATCGCTCCACCAGGCAGAAGGCAGTATATTACCAAGCCAGCCACTCAGTTTTGCAAAGCTCCAGTCAATTCCATCCATTGGATACTGCGCGAGCCAAAAAATACTTTGAAAAAGCAGGAATAAAACCACGATTAAAATTGCATAACCCCAAACGCGATGCAATAAAAGGTTGTCAAGAGATTCTGTAAATAATTTCCTTTGCAAAGGATCCGGCTCAACAACATTTTGCAGCATTACCTGGTTTATGCGCGTATAACGCTGCACAATTTCTTCTGCCTGCGTTTTTGTTGAATTAAAATTGTTATTGATTTCTGCCTGTTCAACTAACTGCTGCAATGTTTCAGGCAGCGGAAAATTTTCATGATTGATAAGATAGTGAACGCTGGCATAATCGCTCAGCCCTGGAAAAATTCTTTGAACTGCATCAACTGCTTTTGGCGCAAGCTGGTGATTATTTATAAAATCTCTTTGTGATAATGTTTGCTGTTGCTTCGCCGTTAAAGCCAGCGTTTTTTTCAGTTGACCAATACCTTTATTCTTTCTTGGATTAACAGGAACAACCGGCACACCTAATTCTGTTGATAAACCCGCCACATCAATTTCAATTCCTTTCTTACGCGCAAGATCCATCATGGTTAAAGCAATAACCACGGGATATTTTAAATCGATAACCTGGGTACAAAAGAGTAAGTTGCGTTTAAGATTACTTGCATCTGCAATTAAAAGAACTGTATCCGGTTCTATTTGCTCATCTGCATGCATCAAAACTTTATAGGCAATCCATTCATCTGCACGACGCGGATACAGGCTGTAGGTTCCCGGCAAATCAATTAATGTTGAAGAAATTTCATCACTTAAATTACAAACGCCGGTTTTTTTATCAACCGTAACGCCTGGAAAGTTGCCGACCTTTTGATTAAGACCCGTAAGTGCATTAAATAAAGATGATTTACCACTATTAGGATTGCCCACCAGCGCAATATGTAAGTTCTTTTTTGCCGAAGCCATAAAATGCGGTGCAAAGCTAAGTTGCCGTCTCAACAAGGTATTACGATATTAGAAGTTTTGCATAAATTATAATTTTTTTAAATAGTAGTTAGAAGTTTTCAACATAACCTAATTGAAATTTTCCGGTCACTACATTTGTAACGTCAACATATTGTATGAAGAAAATTTGTCTCTTTTTATTGTTTTTACCTGTTATGCATTTGGCGATCGCCCAAAGTAAAAAAGCAAAGGCGAAATCGGACAAAATCATAACCGCAAACATCCAGTCGCACATACAATACCTTGCAAGTGATAAATTAGAGGGCAGAAGAGCTGGAACACCGGGCGAAGCGCTTGCCATGGAATACATCAGCAAAATGTTTCAAAAATATAAGTTGATACCAAAAGGTGATAGCGCATACATACAATCGTTTTCAATTGCAGGCGGAAAAACATTTAATTCTGCCGACAATAGTTTTACGGTGAACGGTCAAAAGCTCGACGCACAAACTGACTACTATCCGCTTTCATTTTCGGGCAACGCAACTGCTAAAGGAAATGTTTCACCCTTACTGAGAGAAGAAAATGAAATTTGGTTTTGGAATGTTGCCGATCTTATAGAAGACAATGCAAAAAATCCGCACTTTGATGTAATGAACGCCGTAAAAGACGAGGCAGAGAAAGATGCAAAGAAAGGTGCAAAAGCACTCATTATTTATAACAGTTCTTCAGCGGCAGATAATATCTTGTATGATAAAAAAGATTCATCAGAAACTGTTTCAATACCGGTTGTTTACTTAACAGAAAACGGAGTACAAAAATATTTTTCTGATCCTACGAATACATTTGATGTTGATCTGACTGTTGATTTAAAAGTTGATGACAGGGTTGCATATAATGTAATTGGTTATTTAAATTTTAATGCACCTAATACAATTATTATTGGTGCACATTACGATCACTTAGGTTATGGTGAAGATGGGAACAGTTTGGATGGACAAGGACAAATTCACAATGGCGCAGATGATAATGCAAGTGGAACAGCGGCTTTAATTGAATTGGCAAGATTATTATACAATACAAAAGATCGAAATAATAATTATCTCTTTATTGCTTTTTCCGGTGAAGAGTTAGGCTTATTAGGTTCGAAATATTGGCTGCAACATCCAACAGCAGATGTGAATATGAATTATATGATAAACATGGATATGGTTGGAAGATATGACTCGGCAAGAAAATTAACGATTGGCGGTTATGGAACATCGCCAACGTGGAGTGATGTTTTTGCAACAACAACAGATCCAAATCTTGTAATAAAATTTGACAGCAGCGGAAGCGGACCAAGTGATCATTCTGCTTTCTATATGGATAGTGTTCCGGTCTTATTTTTCTTTACAAACAGTCATCCTGATTATCACAAAGCAACAGACGATGCCGATAAAATAAATTATAAAGGTGAAACTGAAATTATTGATTACATCGTAAAAATAATTGATGCAACAAACAAAGATGGCAAACTTGAATTTCTGAAAACGCGCGATCCCGAGGCAAGGTCAACCAGTTTACCAGTTACACTCGGTGTTATTCCGGATTATGCATACAGTGGTAATGGCTTGCGTATTGATGGCGTAAGTAAAGGGAAAACAGCAGAGCGCATAGGATTAAAAGCCGGTGATGTTTTGATACAATTAGGCGATTATAAGTTTACAGATATTTACAGTTACATGCAGGCTTTACAACATTTTAAAAAAGGCGATAAAACAACTTTACAAATTTTAAGAGATGGACAACCGATGAGTTTTGATGTGCAGTTTTAATTTTTGAAACTGTTCTGATAAGTATTTAATAAACCCCAAACACAAATATTTATGGAACTTGGAGGATATGTTGATTTTACAGATGATTTAACGGCAAGAAACATTCTTGAAATGCTTGAAGTAAAATTAGGCTCGCTGTGGTTTAGCGATGATGCTACAACTAATGACGATGCTGTTATAGATATGATTATAAATGAGAAAAGGGAATTGACCTTTGAACAGGTAAAAGAATTGTACCCTGCTTGGTTTAATGAGTAAGTGTTATAGTATTGCCGAACTTTATGGCAAAGCTTTTATTAAATACCGACGGAATTGAAGACGATTTTTTTTCAGGCACACACCTGCTCGGCATTATGTCTTCTACAAAAAATTATCGTTTTATCTGGCAGGTAAATGCAACAGGATTTGATTTCAGGCTGAATACAGATGTAGAAATTCAATTAAAAAGAAAAGGAAGAAATTATTTTTTTTCTATCTACCAGTTTTGTCAAACAGAAAGTGAGCTTGAGCATTTTATTTATCATAATCAATTTGAAGGCGAATATCTTTTACCTGAATTTAAACACCTTGATTTTTTATGGCTGATGCGTGGCAACATTGTTACCGATGAAGATGTGATCAACATTCAAAATAAAATTAAAGAAATTAAAGACACGCAGCTTATTGCAGAATTGACGCATGAAAAAATAAAAAACAAAGGAAACCTTATTTTTTAAAAAGCGACTTATGGAAACACCAAGAAACTGGACACAGCAAAAAAATTCTTTGTACAGAAAAATAGAATTCAAAAATTTTTCTGAGGCACTTGCATTTATAGTTCGTGCAGGTTTGGAAGCCGAAAAAATGAATCATCATCCTTTATGGACGAACGTGTATAACAAAGTTGAAATTTGGTTAAGCACACACGATGCAGGTGATATTGTTACAGAAAAAGATGTACAACTCGCAAAAAAAATTAATGATTTGGTTTAAGGAAGATATTTATCCAACTCATTTGGTATTAAATAGAGCAGTGGTGTAATTATAAAAAAGATTATACTCAACTGTGGTAGCCAGAATGAAAATACAATTGCTATTGCATAAATGAATGGTGAAATAAGAAAAGAAATTTTTGCCGCCATTTTTACCTTATGTGGTAATTCTCTATCTAAAAAATCTTTTCTATGAATAGCGTAACTCCACTGCGCATATAACGCGAGGTTGCAAAAACTTAAATTCAATCCATATACTAAAATTGTTCCCCACTGTAATTTATTTTCAGCAAGAAATCGGGTACTAAAAGGCACAAGGCAAATCATCATATAAAATATAACACCTAAAAAAATAAAATGCCGGTTTGTTTTGCCAATGTATTCAAACACCATTCTGTGACCAAACCACATAATGCCAAGTATAACAAAACTTATTACATAACAAAGTAAATCTGGGAGTATGTGGTGAAAAGATTGAACGAAAGAATTTAAGCTTGTATCGGGCAAGTTTGGCCATTTTAATTCGAAAGCAAGTATTGTCATTGCCACAGCAAAAATGCCATCACCTAAAGCTTCAAGACGTACCGAACGCAGTTCAAGTTTATGTTTTGGATCAACCATTTTCAATCATCATATACAATTGAAAACTCTTTCAGCACTTGTTCTATTCGTATTTCTTCAACAAGTAAGCTTTTTACAATCGCTTTTGGCGGACCTTGTTTACACCAACTTATAAATTCTTTTAAATCGTTTTCATCGCCATGCGCGAGTATTTCAACTTTATTGTCGTTAGTATTTTTTACCCAGCCGTATATATTTAATTCGTTTGCTTTTTGTTTTGTATGCTTTCTAAAGAAAACACCTTGTACCCTACCTTCAACAATAATATGTTTTGCAATTACTTTTTCACTCATCAATTATAATTCGAAGTTATCACCATTAATCATTCTTCCGATGCCACCTAAAATACTGCCTTCTTCTTTTTGCTTGTATGTTGCGTATGCTAATATACGCGAAGCCAGCCTACTTATCGGCAATGATTGAATCCAAACTTTGCCTGGACCTCGCAACGTTGCAAAAAATAATCCTTCGCCACCAAAGATGGAATTTTTTATTCCGCCAATAAATTGAATATCGTAAGAAACACCACCTGTAAACCCAACAATGCAACCTGTATCAATTTTTAGCAGTTCACCAGGTTGCAAATCTTTTTCCTGCACATAACCACCTGCATGCAAAAAAGCCATTCCATCGCCTTCAATTTTTTCCATAATAAAACCTTCACCGCCAAACAAGCCGGTGCCTAACTTTCGCTGAAATTCAATTCCAATACTCACGCCTTTGGCTGCACATAAAAAAGCATCTTTCTGTGCAATTATTTTTCCGCCTAATTCAAGAAGATTTAACGCGACTACTTTGCCGGTGTATGGCGCTGCAAAGCTCACACGTTTTTTTCCCGCACCAACATTTGTAAATGCAGTCATAAACAAATTTTCACCAACAAGTAATCGTTTGCCCGCGCTAAATAATTTTCCCATTATGCTATTATCTCTCTGCTGACTGCCATCACCAAAAATGGTTTGCATATTAATGCCGTCATCCATCATCATAAATGCGCCGGGCTCTGCAATTGCGGTTTCGTTTGGGTCGAGTTCAATCTCTACATACTGCAATTCTTCACCAAAAATCTTATAATCTATTTCGTGATTTTGTATCATGATTTTTTTTGCACGAATGTATTAAATCAGAAAATAATACAACAAGCTTAAAACACGATTGCCACTATCCCTTGAGAAAAAAAATTCCCATATTCAGTTTGAAAAATTGTAAAATCCCGCGAACTAAACATGTCGGATGACAGTTTCTCTTATAACCTTTTGCGGGCAGTGAAAAGGCTTTTTTGAGTATTTCTAATCAATTTGATAAATCACTCCCGATAAATACAACCATCGGCCAGTTCAAAAAATTACAACTAAAGTTTATAAGCATAGCAGTAAACCGTTTTGTGCTATTTGCACGTAAATCTTAAAATATGGGGCACAAAGTTTGAATTATTTGTATTACCAGATTTAAAGAAAATGCGACACATAATAAAGTTTTAATTAATGCAGCAGCCAACTAATAATTAATGTCTAAAATTATATTGTATGGAACGATATTTACACGAAACCAATCTTGCTAAAATTTCCCAATTTGATAACGCAGTTTTTTACTGCATTAATTCTTCCTCGCAGCGTGTGCCTGTTGGCGTTGTAAAAAATATTTCTTTATTGCCGGATAACAGAATTGAATTTGAAGTTTCGCATTTTCCTGTTTTGGAAAATAATTGGAATGTATTTGCAGCAGAACTGCATTTATATAAAAAAGGATTATCGTTTAATATGAACTTACATGGCACAGCATGGTTCGTAAATCAAAACGAATTAAAACTGCAGTTCAAAATTTTGTTTGAAGAATGTTTTGGTAATTCTGAAACCAAGGTTTCTTTTCAAGATTCTTTGGTAGAATTCTTTAGTTCAACAGGAATGTTTTTTAAGAAGATGCTGGTAACCGGTTTTTAATCTTCTATCACTATTTTACAAATTAAAATTCGCGCAACTCTTACAAGCATTGCTTTCTTTGGGTCATTCGGTTGTGCGATTGTATATAAATAATATTCTTTACCGGCTTGTAATTTTTCACTCAATTCTTTTAATGATATCCGATAGAAACCATCGCTCATAGTTTGTAACGTTGCAACATCGCTATCAGCAGAATTATGAATAAAAAATATTCTTTTCCAATCTCCATTGATTACTTCATCTGACACCGCAACGTTAAAATAATTGCTGTCTGAAATATTTGATTTTCTGATCACGAAACTTTTATCAAGATTATTATCGTTAAGCGTCGCAGACAATCTGTCGCCTTTTTTTGTTAAGCTGATATGTACATTTTGAGAATAGCCAACTACAACAGAAAAAATCATCAGTGTTAATACTAAAATTTTTTTTCCTTGATTGTTATGCATAACTACCATTTTATAAGTGCGCTTGCCCATGTGAAACCACTTCCAAATGCAGCGAGGCAAACTAAATCCCCCTTGTTTATTTTTCCATCCTGCCATGCTTCACATAATGCAATGGGTATTGATGCGGCAGTTGTATTACCGTACTTCTGAATATTATTATACACCTGTTCATCACTCAACTTTAATTTTTCCTGCACAAATTTGCTGATGCGCAAATTTGCCTGGTGAGGAACCAGCACTTTCATATCAGAGGGTTTATAACCGTTTTTGTTTAATGCTTCCATAATTACTTCTGGAAATTTTACGATCGCCTTCTTAAAAACAGCCTGGCCATCCATAAATGGAGCATTTTGATTTTTATCAATCATTGAATGACTTTCATACATGTCGCCTATTGCTGCATCATTATAATCTGCCAAACCTTTCTTCCAATAATTTGCATGTGTGCCGGGATTATACAAAGCAAGAATTTCTGCATCATTACCATCGCTGTGTAAATGTGTACTTAAAATACCGCGATTTTCATCTTCTGTTGGTTGCAGCACCGCAGCGCCTGCACCATCACCAAAAATTACAGATATATTCCTGCTGCGTGTATTAAAATCTATTGCAAAAGAATGTTTCTCACTGCCAATGATTAAAATGTTTTTATACATGCCGCTCCGAATAAACTGGTCTCCCACACTTAATGCATACACAAAGCCGCTGCATTGATTTCTCACATCCAATGCACCAATTTCTTTCATATGTAAAGCACGTTGAACTAAAACCCCACAACCGGGAAAATAATAATCAGGTGAAAGTGTGGCGAAGATGATGAAGTCAATATCCTGTGCAGTTGTGCCTGCTCTTTCAATGGCAATTTTAGCTGCCTCAATTCCCATGGTTGCAGTGGTTTCATTTGTGCGGTTTGCAAACCTTCTTTCTTTAATACCCGTGCGTTCCTGTATCCACTCATCACTGGTGTCCATATACTTCATCATGTCATGATTTGTATAAACATTCGGCGGCACATACATTCCAATTCCGGCAATTATACTTCGTGGCATAGCAAGAATAGTTTTGCTTTCAAGATAAGATTTTTACATCAATGTATAATTGTAAAATGCTAACTGATAAGATTTGACTTGCAACCTCGCACTTGCACTACATGGTTTCTTCAAAAATATTCTCCTGAAAAGAATTGGTGCGCAATAATTCATAGTGATTGTGCAAAGAAGTAGTGAGTGGAAATTGACGGTATGGAAGATCATTCTTTTTCGCAAACGCTTTTATTACCTGCGTTACTTCAGGATAATAAACATGATTTACTGAAGGAAATAAATGGTGTGCAATATGATAATTAAAACAACCCATAAAAAAGCGGATGAACCAATTATCTTCTTTTACATCATTCGTACAACTTAGTTGATGACGAAACCATCCTGTTGGCATCATTCCATTTCTGTCAGGCATAGGAAAGTCACTTTCTGTACTTGCATGCGGAGATAATAAAACCAATAATGAAATTATGCTCGCAGTAAACATCATAATTAAAAATCCAATTACTGCCTGTTCCCAATCTATATGCGAAATAATCATTGGTAAAAAAATAGTATAGAAAAGAAATGCAGTTTTAAATAAAAACAACTTTACAAATTCAATTTTTGGAATTGATGTAACCTTCCACACTAATCTTTTTTTATTAAAAAAATCTCTGAAGTCACGAATCAATAACCAGTTCAATAAATACAATGGATACAGAAGTGGTAAATAAATATGTTGATATTTATGCAGCCTTGAAAATGGTGCATGCGGAAAAACTCTTGCAAGCGGGCTTTGCTCAAAATCACTATCCCACCCCATAACATTTGGATAATTATGGTGCAGGCGTATATGTCTTACTTTCCACATGTAGCTATTAGCACCCATTAAATCAAAAAAGTGCACATACCAATTATTAACCCGCTTATTAAAAAATAAAGTGTGATGAACTGCTTCGTGTATCAGGTTCAAAAAATTCAGCACCAGCAAAACACCCATCAAAAAATAACAAGAATAATAAATCGTATCGTTAGCTGCCCAATGCACTGCGCTAATGTAAGCAAGAAGATAAAGTGATGGGAATAAGATTGCTTTAAGAATTATATCGCCTCTCCTCCGTGGCTCTAATTGACGTACAGTGGCGAATACTTCTTTTTTTAGCTGTTGAAATAAATCAGTATCTCTATCTTTTACAAAAACCGGTTTTTTCATTTCCTTCATCATAAACATTTTGTTTTAAAGCAGCAGTACTGGATAAACCATTTCCACAAACCTGTAACACGATGAAGTATTAGGGCAAAAATAAAAACAGTTTATATATATTCAATAAGCTTAAACGTTATTAACGCATTTTAAAAACTTTTCTCAACTATTATTCCATAAAATTGCAGCTGTAAAATTGTCTCAATGAAATTAGTTTCTTATTTAAAAGATGAACACGACCAGTTAGCTTTACTTGAAGATGATCTTTTATACGATGCAGATTTGCTTCATATGGAAATGCCTTCTACAATGAGTATGTTTTTAAATTATTGGGAAGACAGTTACTCGCTTGCTTTAAAATTGCAACAGGCAATAAAAGATAACAGGATCTCAAAAGCAAAAGGATTTCCTGTTGAAGAAGCAAGTTTATTATCGCCCATTCCTTTTCCCGCAAGTTGCAGGGATGGCTATGCCTTTCGCCAACATGTTGCTGCTGCAAGAAGAAACCGCAAAGTGCCGATGATACCGGAGTTCGATCAGTATCCTGTTTTTTATTTTACAAATCATCACAGCGTACAAGGCGCCGGGCCGGTTATGTGCATGCCCGATCATTTTCATAAACTGGATTTTGAATTGGAAGTTGCAATTGTAATTTCTAAACTTGGCAGAAACATTCCTGCCGAAGAAGCAGATGAATATATTGGTGGTTTAATGATCATGAACGATCTAAGTGCACGCACTTTGCAAAGTGAAGAAATGCTTTTAAATCTTGGCCCTGCAAAAGGAAAAGATTTTGCTACAGCGTTAGGGCCATATCTTGTAACGTTAGATGAGCTGGAAGAATTTGTAGTGCCCGCAAAAGAAAATCATGTTGGAAAATCATGGAATTTAAAAATGAAATGCAGTGTAAATGGCGTGCAGGTAAGTGAAGGAAATTTAAGCGATATGGATTGGACGTTTGCTGAGTTAATTGAACGCGCATCATATGGAGCAACGCTATATCCCGGCGATATAATCGGAAGCGGCACCGTTGGCACCGGTTGCTTTCTTGAATTAAACGGAACCGGAAAATTAAATGATGAAAATTATACAGAGCAATGGTTGAACGAAGGTGATGTTATTGAAATGGAAGTTGATGAACTTGGAATATTAATCAACACCATTGCAAAAGAGGAAAGTGACTTTTCAATTCTTGCAAAGAAAAAAATATAGGCTAAGTAATGATTTCTTTCAACATACCGGATCTTACATTAACCGAAAAACAAAACTGGTTGCAATATGCCATTGCGCCAAGACCAATTGCGCTCGTAAGTACAATTGATAAAGATGGAAATGTAAATCTCAGCCCTTTTAGTTTTTTTAATTTGTTTTCATATAATCCTGCAGTAGTAGTTTTTTCTCCTTCGCGTGGCGGAAGAAATAATTCAATAAAACATACGCTTGAAAATATTTTTGAAGTGCCCGAAGCAGTTATAAATATCTGCGATTACAACATGGTTCACCAGGTAAGTTTATCAAGCACATCTTATCCGAAAGGCACCGATGAATTTATTAAAGCAGGATTAACGAAGGTGCCGTCAACCCAAATAAAACCACCGCGTGTTGCCGAAGCAAAAGTGCAAATGGAATGCAGGGTGATTGAAGTAAAAAGTCTCGGAGAAATTGCAGGTGCGGGACAACTGGTGCTTGCAGAAATTATTTGTATGCATGTTGATAAAAGTATTTTGAATGAGGATGCATCAATGATCGATCAAATAAAACTGCACCACGTTGCGCGGCTTGGCGGCGATTGGTATTGTGTAGTGAATGAACACAATCTTTTTAAAGTAACTAAACCCAACAGAGAAATAGGAATTGGTATTGATGCTTTGCCACAAAGTATTTTAACGAGTAAAATTTTAACCGGAAATAATCTTGCACAATTAGCCAATGTAACAGAAATTCCTGCAGTTGATGTTTCATTTGATGATGAACAATTGAAAAATATTTTTCAGTATTATTCTGTTAATCCTGATGAGATGGACAACGAACTGCATCGGTATGCAAAAAAATTACTGGATGAAAATAAAACGTATGAAGCGTGGCAGGTGTTACTTTCTCAAATTTAAGATTACAATTGGGCGGATGAATGATAACTTTTTAAATTATTGATGGCTTCAATAACCTGTATATCCATTTCTCCTTTTTTATTTGTAAATGTTAATGGCATACTTTCATTCCACACAAAAGTTTTCCTGTTCCCATTCGTAAACATAAGCTCAAAATCAAATTTCGAATTGGCAATTTGTCTAACATGTACTTCCGTCCCATCATCAAGCCTAAAAAGAATAGGGTTTGTATACATCATGTAAAACGTATTACAAACCCTGTGCAATATTCTTTAAGTGTGTAATTCTAAGGTAACATGTTCTTTAGCTGTTAATACCGAGAATAAATTGCGCATTTTCCTGCATCACTTCCTCAAAATCTAAATTATTAACATCATTTATCTGTTCTTGTTCAGTAAAAATATATCTCAGCTTATTACAAATTTGTTCATAAGTTTCCTCATCTGTGTATGGTTTAAGAATCTCTGTTTTCCATCTGCCATCTTTATAATTTATGAAAAACTTCTTCCAGGATTCCTGGCCATCCAAATACATGATAAGCATAATAGAGTCTCCCACCTGCTTAAAATCGTAAATGATATAAATTCTTTTAGCAGGGTTATTATCTTTTAACTTCAACACTACACTCATAAAAAATAAATTTTTAGGATGAAAGTAAAACCGATTAGTCAGCAACTATCTAATAGTAAGAAGGCGAAAGGTACAGGTTTTTTAAAATTTTGAAATAATATAGTTTGTTATAAAATATTTAAGTTGAATGCAGCACGAAGTAGTAATAAATTATTGCGGCAATTCCTACAAATCCAAATATGGCGGCAGGTATCCACCATCTTTCGCTGCGGATAATTTCTTCATTTTCCTGCAATACGGTTTGCATTTCTATTGAAGTTTTTTCCTGCTCTCCTACTTTAATTATATGCGTTGCATTTTGACGAATAATTCTTTCTGCTGTTATTGTTGGATAATATTGCGGCAGTGTTTCCGGCTGAAAACTTATTTCATCAGGGGATTTTTTTAATGCGCCGATTCCTTTAAATATTACAGCTTTATCTTCTAACAGATCGGATAAAAGTTGTGTGGTGAAATCAGTAAAACGTAACACGGCTTGCACCTCGGTTATGTTTAGTTCCTGTGCAAGAAAATTAAAAAAGAACCTTTCTGCAGGTAATTTTTCTTCGCTGAAATGTATTTGCAATGATGAAGGTTGAATTGCCCTGTTCGCAATATCAATTTGCGCAGGAATTGTTTCAACACGAAAATTTCCGATGCCTTGTAGCGGAAGATGATGATGAAGCATTAAAAATTTTCTTACGGCTTTATACATTACTTCATTTTTATTTGTCCGAACGAATATACAACGCCTGCAAGCATATTAAAACCAAGTACAGGATAGTAATTCCAGCGCTGATATTTATCGTTAAGAATATTATTAAACTGCAGCCATATATTTAAGTTAGGTTTAATAGCAAACTCCGCGCCCGCATTCAAATCCGTTGCCGGATCTAATTTTCCTGCAGCTATATTTTTGGTGCGATACCTTGTTCCATCCCAGAAAAACGCATCTGCCTTTAAGATCAAATTTTTTATTACCGCGTAACGCAATGCGCCCGTTAATTCAATCGGCAATAACCCGTATGCTTTTTCATTTACACTTAAACCGCTGTACTGGTCAAATGTTGCGCCGGCCAACAACGAAAATTGTTCGCCCGATGTGTATCCAATTTCCCCATGCAAACGCAAATCATTTAATGAAGGTTCATATACAACATTAAAAGATTTGCCGGTTATTGTATCGTTTACAAATAATGGCTGATTATTAATTTTCAAAAAAGAAACTCTTGCATTGTAGGTAAAATGATCGCCTGCACTGCCTTTGAAACCCGCATATTCTTCTTTCACCAATGCATTGTTTAAAACAGTTGGTTGATTAATCCATGGATTAAAATCAGCAAGCGATTCATAAGTTGTTTTGTTGTAGTAACCGATCCATCCACCCTGAAAAATGAATTTTTCTTCATTTATTTTAGCATCAACTGTAAAATTGGGCAACAGATTAAATGTGCTGTTATCCCACGATGGTGTAAAGCCTCCAACAATTTTTACATTCGGAGTTTTAAAAGCAAGTGAAGGTGTTACATAATAGATCGTGTTATCAATACTTGCAACCGGCGAACTGTAACTGCTTACACTTCCGCTTAAGCCAACATTAAAATCAAGAATGTTTGTTATTGATTTTGTAACAGGTAAATCAAACGCAAACGTATTTTCTTTTCCTGAATGATTATCTGTAAACAAGTGAAGTGAAACGGTAGGATTATAATCAATACCAAAACTATTTTCTGTTTTGTTTCGCAAACCTACTTCACCGCCAAATGTTGTAAAGGTTTGTTTTAATTCATCTTTCGTAAATACTAAAGTGTCTGGCTGATAGCCATATTCATATTGTGTGCTGTTATCTAAAAATGCATTTGCACTCCACTCATTTTTATTATCCTTCGATGCAAAAATGCCAATGCCTTCCAAATGCATTTTGCTGTAATCCTGGAAAGGCAATGAACCATTCGACGAAGTGTATTTTCCATTCACATTTAAAACAGAAGTAACGCCATCACCAAACGACAAACCTGCCTGCAAATACGGCGTTGAATAATTACCATAACCCGCTTTTACAAAACTTGTATTATTCCAATGTACAGACGAATCTATATTCTCTGCAACAGCTTTTAACGGCGCAGAGCGATAACCAAATGAAAGATTTTGTACGGGAATATTATAGTCCAATGTGGGTCTCGTTGAATCTGGCGGAGGCGCCGCTGCATTAAAGTTAATTTTTGAAGTGGGTTTTAATGATGGTGCAAATTCTGAAGTTACAACAACAGTTCTTGGCGGCAATGCTGTATCTGAAGTGCTGGTTTGTTGTTGCTGCGTTTGTTTTTCTTTTTGCTTTTTATTTTGTCTTCTTTGTTGCGCAAAAGAAAATTGAGCAATAAAAATTAAAATAATAAATGCTATGGTTTGTTTCATTTCTAATTTCTTTTGATTGATTACTGCACTTTACTGTTCTGATCTTTTGCTGCAAGCACTGCATCTAATTTTTGCTGTGCCTCTTTCTTTAGATCTGCATCCGTTGCATTTTGCACTACACTGCGCAACGTTGCTTCAGCATTAAAATAATCCTGTTCTTTAAAATAAACATCGCCTAATAAAATATATGCTTTCGTGATCCAGTAATCATAACTGCCTGCCTTATTTATTACATCAAAGCCTGCTTTTTCTGCTTCAGGTAATTTGTTTTGAAGGAATAAAATTTCCGCAATATGATAGCGCGCTTCTGCGGAATATTCACTCTTGCCTGTGCTTACAACGTCTTTATAAGCATCACTCGCTTCATCTAACTGATTATTGTTTTGATAATTTTTTGCGATGATAAGATTCGCCATTGCTTTATCATCAGAAGCAATTCCTTTTTGTTGTAACAGATCTTGTGCGTTTGGCATCGCATCACTTATTTCATTCAACTTATATTGACAACGCAGTAAACCTCTTTCACTTTCTAATTTATTTTCCGGCGTTGTTGCAAGAGATTTTAACTGCGTGAAATATTGTTCCGCCTGTTTATAATCTTTCAATTCAAAATAAGAAATACGTGCAGCCTGCAATACACTTGCTTCTGCGTAAGCATTCGGCGCTTTTTGCGCAACATTGCTATAATAAGTTAATGCATGCTGAAAATCTTTTCTTGTATTATAAATATCAGCCGTAAAATAATTTGCTTCAACCACATGTCCGCCATCAGGAAATTTTGAAAGATAATTGGTGAAGCCTTGCAACGCAGCATCAAATGAACGATTGTTATAAGCAGATTGTGCAGCTACAAAAGTTAAAGAATCCTGCTCCGAAAAACTTACCGGCTTTCCTGCTTTTTGCATGAAGGCAACAAAATCATCCGGTCTGTTCATATCAATAAAAATATCCCGCACATAGTCTACCGCTTCATCACTTTCCTGTGCATTTGGATATGTTGAAATTAATTTTTGAAAACTGTTCAGCGCATTCTGATTGTCTTTTAAATTGTAATAACTCACGCCAAGTTTTAAATATGCCTGCGGTTTGAACGCATCATTCTTTCCCGCAATAATTACATTCAAAGGTTTTATAGCCGCATCATATTGTTCACTCGCCAAATATGTATTTGCAACTTCCATGTTTGCATCTCCAACAAGCGGCGAAGAAGGATAACGGTTTTGAATGGATTGCAACAAAGAAACTTTTTGTGCATACTGACTATTTGCGCCTGCAATAACGGCTTTTTGATACAACGCATAATCAGCAGAAGGCAGTTGATCGTTAATTACTGTTTCATACATCTGCAAAGCCTTGCTGAAATTCTTCTTCATAAAATAGCAATCCGCTTCGCGCAAATAAGCATCTGTTTGTAAAGGCTGAGAATTACTATTGATTGAAGTGGTAACATCATTAAAACTTTTCAACGCATCATCGTAATCCTGCTCACGCATGTAACAATAACCAAGCGTATAATTCGCATGCATAACAGTTACTTCACCAAACGTTGAAGGTGCTTTTAAATATTCGCGCAAATAATAAACACCGGAATCAAACTGGTTATTCCGGTATGCGATCTCTCCTTTCCAAAAGTCTGCATAAGGAATATATTGCTGGTTGTATTCAACATTAAAAATTGCATTGAGCAAATTATCTGCTTCAGAAAGTTGCTGATCATTGATCAGTTCAACTGCTCTTCCATACAAAATTTTTGGATAAGCTTTTTTTACAACATCGCTTTGCGATTGCAATGTTTGAATAAGATTCAGTGCATCTTCATAATTATTGGTGTTCGATAAAACATTTACCAATAATTCTTTTGCTTCCGTATTATATTCTGAATTTGGATATGCTGAAATAAAACTTTTTAATTCATTCAATGCAACATCAGTATAACCCAACTCAACAGAAAGCTTTGCATAATTAAATTTTGAAACTTCTTTTTGTTGTGGATCGCTGCTATTTAATGCGCAAAATAAAAATGCATTTCTTGCGCCCGATTTATTGCCAAGTTTCAAGTAAGAATCACCCAACAAATACATGCTGTTTTGCGCGATCGTATCTTGTTTGCCACCTAATTCTTTAAATCCTTGCGCGGCTTGTTTATACTGCTCCGCATCATAATAAGCATAAGATAATTCATACAAATCTTCACGACTAACTTTTTGTGTATTGCTCACATATTTTTCTAAGTAAGGCAAGGCTTTTTTATAGTTGCCTCTTTCAAAATAAATATGTCCAACCAATTCGCGCAACTGTAAATCGTAAAACTGGTTGTTACTTTTCAAAGTATTTTCAGCATATTCCAGCGCTTTGTCTTTCTCGCCACGGTAATAATAAATTTCAGCGATATAATAAGGAATGATAGGCTGATACTTTGGATCTTGCTCAATGTTTTGAAAATACGTTAATGCCTCGGCATAATTTTTTTCTGAGAAAGCAATGTACCCGGAATAATAATTTGCATCGTAATAATTAGGATCTGTTTTTATTTGCGCGATAGATTCAAACAAAGGCTTTGCATCATTAAATCTTTGCATGGTAAAATAAACATAGCCTTCATGAAATTTCATGTTGGCAATTTCATCATTACTTAAGTTAGCAACATTTGCTCTTTGATAATTATCCAATGCATCAGAAAAATCCTGGTGCTTGTAATAATATTCACCCAACTGGTAACACATCATTTCAATGCGTGGTGCATTGTGTTCAAGGTTGATGAAATCATTCGCGGCAGCAACAGCAGTAACATCATTTAGTTGCAGGCGACAAACTATAGAATAATATTTTGCCTCTGTTTGTACACTGATGGGAATATTGCTGGTGCGTGCATTATCTAAATATAATTTTTCAAACAAAGGATAAGCAAGAGAAAACTTTTGTTGCTGGTATAATTCTTTTGCTTGTTTAAAATCAGCATCGGGATCATTATAAACCATTGTTGATTGCGCGTGACATAGACAGAATAAAAAAACAAATGAGAGTAAAGTTGTTAACTTTTTGTA
>DASZUY010000008.1:0-3896 GCA_035547495.1 Parafilimonas sp.
TCGGCGAATGCTTTTCAACTGAAGATGCCAAAGAAGGTGCAACTGCTTTTCTTGAAAAACGTAAAGCAAATTTCAAAGGAAAATAACTTCTGCTCAGTGCACGGCTGTTACACTTACTTTTTTAATTCCCTTTAAATGCAGCTCGATGTTCCTCTCCTTCGCTTTGTTTTCATATTCACTTACAATTTCCAAAATATCGTAATCAATAAAATTGCATTCGCTCCCGTCAATTGTTAATTTGCTGTTTTCGGGAACATCATCCAACGCCTTTCGCAGATTTACTTTATTGAGAAATGTAACATTAGAATTAAGCCTGATGTATTCTGTTTCAGTTCCGCCGATAACTGCTTTTGTTATTTTATATTCCGCTTTAAAATTATTTCGCACAATAAAATAAATAGAAACCAGAAGCCCAATGCTTACACCAATTAATAAATCGGTAAAGAGTATTACAACGATAGTAATAATGAATGGCAAAAATTGTTTCCAGCCCAAACTCCACATATTGCGAAACAATTTTGGTTTAGTGAGATTATAGCCGGTGATAAAAAGAATAGCAGAAAGCGAAGCGTAAGGAATTTTATTAAGCAGGAAAGGCACAAAACTTACAGCAAGCAGCAAAAATAATCCGTGCGTAAATGCAGATAATTTTGTTCTTGCACCAGCATCAACATTTGCTGCACCACGCACAACCACAGCAGTAATAGGAATAGCGCCGAGCAATCCGCAAATTATGTTACCAATGCCCTGAGCAACCAGTTCACGGTTTACGGGTGTAATGCGGTTACGTCTGTCTAATTTATCAATCGCTTCAATACATAACAAACTTTCAAGTGTTGCAAGTAAGCCAATGGTTATTCCGTCTTTCCATATTTCTGTGCCGGAAAAAAATTTTGAAAAATCTGGAAGAGAAATGTTTGATAAAAGATTGTTTGGAATATTTACTAACTGCGTTCTTTTTAATGAATAAGCGGAAGCAACATGAGTAAAAATTACGTTTGCAATAACACCGGCAATAACGGTTAATAATGGTGCAGGAATGATTTTAAATTTTTTTGCAGATGGAAGTTGTAAAAAAATCAACACCGCAAGAGAAATAATGGTGATCAAAATAGCACCTCTTGTGATATGCTGATTAAAGTTTATAAAATTGCTTCTGAAAGTACTTGGTTTAAAAAGTTTAAGAAAACCGGTTGTCCAAAAATCCGGGCGGTCGTAACCTAATGCCAAAGGAATTTGTTTTGAAATAAGAATAATACCAATGGCTGCCAGCATTCCTTTAATAACAGCTGATGGAAAATAATTTGCAATTACTCCAAGCTTTAAAATGCCCAGCAAGAGTTGAAAAATACCAGCAACAATAACAGCAAGAAGAAAAATTTTAAAATCGCCAAGCGAAACAATTGATGAAGCAACTAAAGTTGTTAAGCCGGCAGCAGGTCCAGACACGGCTAATTGCGAGCCGCTGACAAGCGACACTACGAGCCCGCCAATAATACCCGATAAAATGCCTGTATACAAAGGTGCGCCGGAGGCTAATGCAATGCCAAGGCAAAGCGGAAGTGCCACAAAAAAAACCGAAAGTCCTGCAGGCAAATCATACTTAAGCCAGATGATGCGATAATACTTAATAGTCCGTCTCACTATAAATTGTAGTTATTGGTTAGGCAAAAGTATTGAGATTTATTAGCGTATTAATGATTCTTGTGTGCGTTCATCTTAATGCCATAGTCAATATTAATATTGCTATATGATTGCACTTATTGAGTGAAGAATATTTATTTATATGCCGGCGCTTTCAATACAACTGTATCGTCCGGAAATAAAGGCACATTGTAGCCGCCTGAATCGATCATCACTTTTGGAAAATCTTTTTGCAACTGCGCAAAATCGCCATCTGTAATTTTTGTTTTATAGATATAGATTGATTGCAGCTGCTTTAAGTTTTTCAACGTCTTCAATCCTTCAGCAGTAATATTTGTTCCAACAAGATTTAGGGATTGCAATTGTTGTAGTGATGAAAGTTTTTCTAATCCTTTATCTGTAATCAGAGTATTATCCAACTGCAAAAAAGTAAGATTCGTGCATTGCGCAATAAATGATAAAGCGCTGTCAGTAATTTTTGTATCGCCACACTTCAACCAAACCAATTGTTTTTTTAATGGAAGTAATAATGCGATGTCTTTATCAGCAACATTTGTAGCTGTAACAAAATTTGCGCTGAGATAATTACTGTTTTGTGCAACGGGCAAAATAATTATGCCTTTATCTTTTAATTGCTGAACAGCTTTCGCATCAGCAGCTTCAATAGGTGCAGCAGGAACATTTGCAGGCAATTTATGTTCTTCATGTCCAACCTGCAGCGACAATAAATAACCCTTTATCGGTTCGGGTTGCGGCATCTGTTTTACTTTTCTTGAAGTATCATCACCATTCTCAATCCACCAATGTAATAATGCAATTTGTTTATCCGTGAGTTGTGGTTTTTCTCTTGGCGGCATGTGTTTATCCTCTTCATCAGGTAACAATAATCGCTTTATCATATCGCTGTTATCAGGCTCACCGGGCGCAATTATTTTTCCATCTTTACCACCTTTCATTATTAAATCAAATTTATCTAAACGCAAACCACCTTTTTGCCGCTTTGAACTATGGCAAGAATAACAACGTGTTTGTAATATAGGTTGAATCACGCTGTCATACACTTTGGCTTCCTGCACATTTACAAGTGGTTTTATTTTCGCAGTATCATTTTTATCAGCACCAAAATTGAAAGAAATATAATCGCTGCCATGTGTTAATGATCCGCCCAAATGCCCTGTAATAACAATCAATACAAGTAAACCAACGGCAAGCGTTTTATAAATGATATCAAACTCGCTCCTTGCAACTTTCATGTATAAAAACATCGATACAATTGCAACACCAATACCCATCCACATATGCCAATCAACCAAAGGTTTTTCATATTTATCTGTTGTTGATAAAACATATCCTGTAATGCAGGACAGCAACGCGGAGAAAACGCCAATCAATAAAATGATTTTTATAACCTCGTGCGAAATATTATACTTCGGATTCTTTCTCAGCCATAACAACAACAACGCAATAAGTAAAATACCAATTGGTAAATGAATAAGCGCAACATGAAAATGACCAATGAATTCAGACATAGAAGAAAGCTGTGAGCTATGAGCTTTGAGCCGCGAGCAAGTTAATTAACTTGAAAGTTTATTGGCAAAGGCAATCAACATTTTTTGTTCTTCATCTATTTTGCTCAACGTGTTATTGATTAATGTTTCATCACCAAACTTTACTGCCTTTGCAATCAATAATTGTGTTTCTAATTCGAAAGATGAGCCTAAAGAAATTTCAATAAAACGATAATAATCTTTCTCACTTTTTCTGCTGCTTCCTTCTGCAATGTTTGATGGTATTGAGGTTGCTGCTCTTGTTGCTTGTTGTACTAAAGAATATTTTTCAGATGCAGGAAACGTTTCAATTATTTTATAAGTGTCAACAGCAATCTCAAAACCTTTCTGCCAAATTTTAAGTTCTTTAAAATTTCTCATATATTTTGCTTTAAAGTTTCAGTGATAGTTGACTTCCTGCTCGCCGCTCGTAGCTCATGGCTCGAAGCTTTACCCAAAGCTCAAACCTCCAGCTACGCATATCTCTTCCTCAACACATCTTTCATATAAACATTTATCGCCCATTGATCAGCCAATGGTTCTTGTGTATAAGGCACTGTCGGCATATAATTCGGCGGACCAAACTCAGTAAGTATTGTTTGTACATCACCTTTTTCTTTTTTCATCGCAATCACTTTGTCCCACCACGCAAAATGTGCATCAACCGCAGGCTTCCATTCAGGTGCACGTGGATCATTTACCTGC
>DASZUY010000009.1:0-2215 GCA_035547495.1 Parafilimonas sp.
GTTTTTTTGATGAATCAACATTTTGACCTTCGGTGCCTAACTGGCGTAAATAATATTTTGTGCCGCTTAAATAAGCATAGGGATCGTAGGAAAAAACTCCGGCGCCTAAAAAAAGATAAGGTGTAAACTTATAACCGCTTACTCCGGGTATAAATCTGAAAAAATTAAAGTAACCAGTTAAAGAAAGTTCCCAAACATTTGTATTAAAACTAAGATTGCGTCTTTGTTGTGCTTCATTCTTACTGTAAATATCACTATAACCAAGAAAAGCATAGTCCCCGGAAATACGCAAGCCAACATAATTATTAAACTGCTTTATAAAGAAAACGCCCGCTGAAAATTTAGGTCTGTTTAAAGAAGCGTCTGTATTTAAATCTCCAAAATAATGTGCAGCGCCTACACCAATTCCAAACTCGCCATCATGTTTATAACTGTCATATAAAGATGTATATTGACCATATACTGTTCCGCAGCAAACGATATAAATCAGAAAGACAATCTTCTTGAGCATGTTGTAAATAGGATTGTAGTTATAACGAAAATACCTGTAATTTCTTATGTGATAATTTTTTTGTGAAGTAATTAGTTCCTTTTGTCAAGCCCCCATGTTAGCTTGGTATGTAATGTAGAAAGAAAATTATTTTCATTAAGCCGCACTAAACTGATGGTAAATTTTTCTTTTTTTACTGCGAGTTGAATGCCTGCGTTTACAATTTCTCTGCGTGCATCCATTGCACAAATAAATTTGTCGCTGCGGCTTTCTACCTCAAAAGAAACAATATAATTATCAGGCACGATAATGGGTCGCACATTAAGATTATGCGGGGCAACCGGTGTTATAACAAAACTTGCAGATTCAGGAAAAACAATCGGTCCGTTACAACTCATACTATAACCGGTGGACCCGGTTGGTGTAGCCACAATTAATCCATCGCACCAATATGTATTTAAAAATTCACCGTTGAGGTATGTATTGATTTTTATCATTGGTGAAATATCTCTTTTATGAATTGAAAACTCATTCAGCGCAAACGGAGTGTCATCAAATAATTCTTTGTCTGCATCCAAATGAATAAGTGTTCTTTTATCTACTACATAAGTGCCATTTATTAAAGCATCTACTACAGTTGTTAATTCTGTTTTGCTAATGCCTGCCAAAAAACCAAGCCTTCCATAATTAATACCGAGAATGGGAATATTCTTGTCTTTTACAAGCGTTACAGTATCTAATATAGTTCCATCGCCGCCAAGGCTTATTAAAAAATCTACTGTTTGGTTTAGTTCTTTATGCGATGAAAAAAATTCGAAATCGCCTTGCACACCGGGTTGCAGAAATCTTGCCAGCGAAAAATGTAATAATACTTCTATTTTATTTTTTGATAACGCCCTGATTAGCTCAAGTAATTCCTCCCTTAACTCTTGCTCATTTCCTCTGCTGTAAATAGCTACCTTCATTTGCGTTTTTTTATATTATACTAAAACGAGAAATTATAATATCGGTTTTATTTTTGTTTTAGTATTAAAGATAATGTCTAAATTTTTTGCGATGATTAAATATCAAAAATCTGTTCGCACATGTATAAACAAACCGCTTTGCCCAAGTTGATTAAAGCTATAATCGAATTTAAAAATAAGATCATAAAACGTTATCATATCAATACCAAAACCCCAGCTATGAATTAATTGATTATTCAGTAAACTGTTTCCCGCATTTTTATCATAAGCATAACCCACATCAGTATAAAGTTTTCCGAAAAAAGTAAATGGTACATTTAAAGATTGCTTTCCCGCTGCTACTTTGTAATTAAATTTTAAAAGTTGATGTTGTAATGTTGCGCGACCTACAACACCAGCTACACCATCAATTACATAATATTCATAACCCCGCATAAATATGCCGCCATAACCAAACATTTTTTTTGTAAAGAATGGTTGATTAAACGGCAAGCTTAATATTGCGCCTTCTTTAAATTGTATTTGCGTTTTAGGCAAAACGGGAATTGTATAAGAACTGATAACCTGTAATTGAGTTAGGTTTATTCCTGAATTAAAGCCGCCCCGATACGATAATGTTGCTTGACCTAAGAAACCTTTTGTTGGATACCAGTTATAATCTGCGCGAAAATATTCGAGTGTATAAGCAACCAGCGGAAACGCAACCTTTGTTTTATTATCAGGTAAATAGTTTGCATTAAGTTTAAGAATACTATCATTT
>DASZUY010000010.1:0-5885 GCA_035547495.1 Parafilimonas sp.
GTCGTTAAATGAAGGACCGGTTTCTTTATTATCAAAAGCATGACAGTTAAAACAATTAGAAGTTTTTATAGCTGCGAGCCCCGGCGCATCGTTTGTGCCTGAAGCCATATTTATTTTTGACGCATCACTAAAATATTTTACTTCAAGCAAAACCTGCTTTGATTCTATTTCATCATATTTTGATTCACCATCTTCTTTATCTGAAACACTGATTTCATAGTGAACTTGTGCGCCTGCAGTATAAGTGCTGTTATTTGACGGAGCAATAATTTTTACAACCGGCGCATGGTTTTGCTGCTGTACAGTTTTACTATCCGCTGCAAAATTTTTGATCACACAAAAAAAGAATACAAATAAAATAATGATGGAAATAATTTGCTTTGCTTTCATCATGTATTGTTGTTGAAAATTTTAAGCCTTATCAATTTCAGTAGCCACCCGTTGTGCAGAGCGAATGCAGCTTTCCATCCCCCGGCTCATATTATCTGCATATGTTCCTGCAAAATAAATTCTTCCTTCGGGCAGCATTATTTGTGGCCAAAACTTATGCATTTCACCAACAGGAATTGGTTCCATTTCACACACCGGCGCATATTTGTCTTTACTCCAGTCGTGGGTTAATGCCTGCACAATTGTATCATGTTTACCCGGATAGACTTCTCTGAATGCCGCGAGCACACGTTGTGCAGAAACACCGCTTGGTCCGTATGCTTTTAAAATAATTCTCGTTGTATCCACATTATTTGTTTCCATCCATACAGAAGAAATATCAGGATGTTCAAATTGCATGTTGATACTTTTAAAGCCATCATCTTCCCAAAATTTTGTGCTGCATTCAAACACAAAAAAAGGATGCGAGGAATAAGCAAGATTATCTACCACATATTGTTTTTCTGCAGATAACGCCGGCGTAATGGCAATGTTTTTAAACACCGGCATCGTAATGCAATTCACCAGGTAATCTGCAGTCATTTCTTTTTCTTCATCTGCGCCAAAAGGCTTATAGCTTACAGTTGCGCTGTTTGCATCATGCTTAATCGCTGTTACTTCATGATTCAGCTTTAACCTGTCGCCTAATTTTTTTGCAAATGCAATGGGTAACTGTTCATTGCCATTTTTTAAATGATAGGTATCGCCTTCTGATAAAGGAATGCCGCGCATTTTCATAATTGCCAAACGCCACACTGCATATAAAGCCGAAACATTTTTCCCTCCCAAAACATTTAATGCCATTTCAGATGCGCCTTCTTTTTTATACAAATCATTTTCGGAAATGTTATCGAGGTCATCATAGCCAACACCAAACGGTTGATAAGGTTCTTTAAAATTCGTTGTGTATTTATCAAGATAAAACGCATTCAAAGCATACCAGGGATTTTTTGTTAAGAAGGCAACTTCTTTTTCATTGAAGCCAAATTGCTGTAATGTATTTGCATCAGACAACATTTCCGAAGTATAAAATTTTCCATTGATCTGTTTTAATACATTTCCGTTTGGTGCAGCTTCAGAGCCTTCTGCATTTGGATAAGGAATTACTTCGAGATTAAATGCTTTGCAGTATTCAAAAAACTTTTCGTAACCCGGTTGTGTAATATGATCTGCGCCGTAGTCTGCATACAATCCATCAGACAATCCATCACGGCCGGTAAATACGTGACCACCATATCTGCCACTGGCTTCTAAAATAGTTACGTCATGACCGGCTTTCATCAATTCATAACCACAACATAAACCTGTAATACCTGCACCTGCTACAATCACTTTTTTTGGTGTTGATGTCTTTTTGTTTAATGATGATTGTTGCGCCGGCAACATTTCGGGCAATAAAGAAGCGGCAGCGCCGGCCATTACCGTATGTTTAATAAATGTTCTGCGTTTTATTTCAGTCATTGCTGTAATCGTTATGCTGTAAAAATATTAAGATAAGGATTATTGAAAGAGAATTAAATCAACAATCAAAAATAAACCTGCAGTTCACTTTCGTGTTCTTAAATTGAAGGACCATGCAAATATTTTGTGCAGAAATTATTCATTACAATACTCAGAAAAGCTAAGCAGCGCGTTCATCATCAGCAAATAAACGTTGGCTGTATCGTAATGCACACCGTGTGCCTGCAACCTCGCATCAAAATAAACAGCGAGTTCGTCATAATGCAGACTTTCGTTTATTTTTTTTACAAGTAATTCTTTTAAAGCAGTAAGCACTGGTTCACTGTAATCTTTACCCCGGTATAATTCAATCACGTTGCTTACTGCCTCATCCTGGTTTTTGAAGGCAGTCATTATTCGGGAATTCTGTTGTTAACAATACGGTTAGTAAACGCATATTGTTACAATCCATTTTTTAAATGCTGCAAATAAATTGTTATAACATAAAAGCAGCGGATGTTTGACGCAACAAATTTTTACTTTGTATACCTTTATTTACATGCGCATGGTGAAATATTATTTAACTGCTGTTTTATCATTTTTAATGCTGAATGATTACGCCCAGCAGCTAAGCCAGGTTACATTTTCGCAAGCATCAGACTTTGCGTGGTTTTCTATATTAACCAATCAAAACATTTTAATAAGAATTTCTGATGATGGGAAAATTCTAGAGTATGGAACAGAGGAAGCTTCATTATACAATAGAAATTATTTTGCTCCAAAACTATTGCCATACCAGGGCGTTGTGCTTTATTATCAGCACGATCCTGATTCAATTTTAAACGGGAAAATAAAAAATATCGGCACTTGTTATTTTACTTATTACGGCTCGCATGATTATCCTGAAAGAATAGGTAAACTTAAATCTGTGGGCAGTTTAACTTTTGATTATTACAGGCAATATGATGATGCCTTAATTGCAGGCAGAATAAAAAACATCGGTACAAATGCAATTACATATTACGGTTCGTTTGACAACGAAGCATTAAAAGGTAAATTAAAATCTGTTGGCAATACATCTGTTCAATATTATTCTTCCTTTGATAATATTTCATTAAAAGGAAAACTGAAAAGTATCGGCGCTTATCATTACGACTGGAATACAACTTCCGATGGAAGGGAATTCGTGAGTTATTTAAAAACAGGTAACCAGCGCCAGCTAATTAATGGTATTACTTACATTCCTCAATAGCTAAAATATTACTGCGATTTTCTTTTTGCAAACGCAGAAATAAATAACCATCCAAAAACAAAACAGAGCCACAGGATTTTTGCAGAAGTAATAATGTTCATAATTGAATTATTTGCATGCAAGCTATCATCAGCCTGAAAAATAGAAAACGCCAAATCGGTTAATTGCAGAAAATGATTGGTGAGAAAAAGAGAAAATAAAGCGAATAAATTTAAAATAAAAAAGCTCCGTTCAAAAATGAACAGAGCGCTATTTGAAAAACCTCCGAAGATCAGTTAACCTGTACGGTTACATAAGATGAATAGGTCCAGTTACCATAGTTGTCTTGAAAACGCAGCAGGTAATACATTGTGCTGCTTTTTGCATTTGAATCACTGAACAAATAATTTTTTTGCACAGCAGAGTTGCCTGTAATATCTACAGACTGTATGGTGCAAAAATTATTCGCATCAGTACCGCGCATCAGTTCTATGCGGCTGATGTTGTTTTCAAACACCGTAGAAAAACTAATAGTTACCGTACTTGTTGCAGTTGGTTTTGCTGTCATATTTTCTACAGCAATGTTGGCGCTTTTAAAGAACGTGTTTTGGTTGTCGGCCCCTGGCAATGATGCAACTTGTTTTGTGCATGAAACCAAGCTTACAAATGTTACAATGATTACGAAAAACTTTTTCATCTTATTCTGATTTAGAGTTTTCGTAGAGCGGAGTAAAAACGGGATGCATCATAATGCCAAACGAAATGCCAGTACATTTTGCACACGTAAGTGATTGGTTTAAAACACCTCTCTGTTTAACCGCATAAAATATTTTTCCAAGTTTGAAACAAAATATTCCAAAACTGATTTACAGTAATGTTCTTTTGAAGTAAATTTTAAATAAGAAGATGGATGATGAACTGCTGCAGTAAAAGGGTGGATCAAAATATAAATATCGATGATGCAGGTTCTTTAAACATACAATCCGCCCATTGCTTTTCCGTTCATGCGTACAAAAGCCTCACCGGCTTTAACCCCTAATTCTCTGCCGCGAAAATCTTCCATACTTGCATGACCACATGCATAAATACCCGGAGGATCCTGGCTGATGTGACAATAGACAGCTTTTCTTTTTTGTTCCTGTGTATCTGTAATATCTACATATTCTGTTGGATGAAAAGTGCAGGTTTGTTCGCCCGTACATACTTCAAAAAAATACAAGGGCCATTTATCCGCGGTGTGCATCCAGGATTGTATGGTTAATAAACTTGCTACCTGGTGATCTTTATGTGAATCAAGCGGCCAATGCGTAAAAACAATATCAGGCTTTTCTGCGTTGATGAGTGCATACAATTTATTTACCCAATCATTATTGACAATCGTATCGCCATCAATCTGCCCAGCAAACACCGGTTTTGCGTTTAAGATAGCACAAGCATTTATAGCTTCCTGCTTTCGTATCGCCGCAGCTTCATCATGCGATTTGCCTTCAATGCCGGCTTCTCCTGTAGTTAAGTAAATAATTGTTACATCATTTCCGGCAAGTGCAAATTTTGCAAGACTGCCGCCACAACCACTTTCAGGATCATCAGGATGACCACCAACACAAACAATTTTTTTCTTCTGTGCCTGCTTATTATTTTGTGCATTTATGAGTGAAGGCAAATACAAAGCGCCCAAACCTGCAGAAACATTTTTTATAAATTGACGGCGATGATTTTTTAATTCAGGCATACAAAAATTTCCAACTAATATAAAAATATTATCAGAAGTAATTTTTGTGATTATTATTTAAGCGATCAATTACTGCAAATAAAAACAGGTAACCCAATTTTTGATTACCTGCTCCCGGATCAGTATTCAACGAACGTATATTATAATTCCTGCCGGGTGAAAGTAAAAAGAATAGCATTGGGTTTATCAGCAAACAAAATTGGATAGCGCAACGTAAATGTTTGCTTTGCGGATGACTTCACTTCGCATATATAAATATCATGTGTATCTGCACGCACACCATGCACTGCAGATGTTCTTACAAACTGGAAATAATCTGAACCCTTTAGACTAAAAAATTTCCACGCTATCTGTCGCATGCCTTTGGTACATGCACTGGTGCTGCTTATTTTATAATAACCATCGCCTTTAGAAAATTCCCATTGACTGTTTAAAAGACAATTGATGCTTGCATCTTCAAACACGGGTACATGCTGTAAACTATCCTGCATACTGTTATCTTCTAAACTAATTGCAGAAATAACATAATCGCCATCTGCATGCTGCGCATAGGCAGTGTTTAAATTAAACAAACAGAAAACAGTTGCAAAAACTGCTGCAAGTATTTCGATATTCTTCCGCATATAAAAAAATTAAAAGAGATACTGTAATTATTTTTTTGTGATTAAAAATTCAACACGCCTGTTTTTATCTCTGTCTTTATCTGTTTTTTCAGGAGAAACAAGCCGCTTACGCGTGCCATATCCTTTGTAAGTAAGCCGTGATGCATCAATACCGTTTTGCACCAAAAAATCATACACAGCTTTGGCGCGGTTATAACTCAACATAAATTCTTTGGTATCTATATCAAATCCATCTACGGTAAGCGCATCGTCACAACACATATGTCCCTGTATTTCTAATTGTAGAGAAGGCATGGCTTTTAATGCATCTAACATGGCAGTTATTGCGGGCCTGGAAGATTTTACCAATACATGTCTTCCTTCTTCAAAATGTATCTCGCTTAGCACAACACTTTCGCCTGTTTTGCTATCCTGTAATAATTTCAATAAC
>DASZUY010000011.1:0-5237 GCA_035547495.1 Parafilimonas sp.
TGTTGCCTACGTTGACAACTTAAATGCACAACAACAGCCTGTTTTACAAGCTACAGTCGCACTAAATAATGGACACGGTAATGGTTCACTCTATCTTCCTTCATCCATCGCTTCGGGTAATTATATATTTCGTGCTTATACAAACTGGATGAAAAACTTTAGTGCAGATTTATATTTTCAAAAAGTAATAACCATTGTTAATACACTAATGGCGGTCACAAAAAATACAAATAGAGATTCTGGTGATTATCATATCAATTTTTTCCCTGAAGGTGGCAATTTCATAAGCGGAATGGAAAGTAAAGTTGGGTTTAAAGTAACCGATAAATATGGTGATGGCATTAATTGCAACGGAAGTATTTTGGATGAGAATAATCAAACTATAGCTTCATTCAACACGCTTAAGTTTGGAATGGGTTCATTTTATTTTACACCGCAACAAAATCATACTTACATAGCGTTACTTAGCATCAATGGGAAAATTCTTACGAGACAATTACCCAATGTGCTTAACAATGGTTATGTAATGCACATTTCAACTGATCAAAATCAATTTAGCATCAACGTACATTCCAACATTGATTTTAAAACACCGGTTTATTTACTGGCTTATAATAAAAAAACCACATTGTTCGGTTTAAAACAGGTAACAGATAATCACGGTAGTGCATCATTCATTATAAATAAAAAAGATTTACAGCAAGGCATAACGCATTTTATCTTATTTGATGATAACAGGCAGCCGGTTTGTGAACGTTTAATTTTTATTAAGCCCCAGATAATGCAGTTAAATATTACGGCAGATAAAAACGAATATGCACCACGCAGCGAAGTAAACATCAATATTAAAACCGCTTCAAATTCGTCTAACTTATCAATGGCAATTTATTTAATTGATTCTTTGCAAGGCTATGATGAAAATAATATTTTGAATTACTTATGGTTAACCTCCGAATTAAAAGGAAGAATAGAATCGCCGTTGTATTATTTTAATAATGACGATGCAGAGGCAGATTCTGCAATTGATAATTTATTGCTTACGCAGGGATGGTCGAGATTTAAAGGCGAAGATTTACTCAATAAAGTAATATCTTTTCGTTATCCACCCGAATATGAAGGTCATATTATTGAAGGAAAAGTTACAGGTAAAAACTCCGGCATACCTGCTGCCAATGTTCGCGTTTATCTTTCGGTGCCTGGTCAGCATTTTCGCTTTGCCACTTGCGTTAGCAATGACAGCGGTGCTGTTTTTTTCGATATAAAAGATTCTTATGGAGGCGGAGAATTGGTGGTACAAACAGAAATGAAGGACAGTATCTATCGTGTAGAAATTGCAGATCCGTTTTCAAGCGATGTAAGTAGCTGGCAACTTCCATCTTTTAATTTCTCTTCTGAAAACTTATTTGCACTAAACCAACACAGCCTGGCTGTACAGATACAAAATGCTTACAGCCTAAATAAGCTGAACACATTTAATGCGCCTTTGCTTGACAGTAATGCATTTTATGGTGTGCCCGATACTAAATATTTTCTTGATAACTATGTTCGCTTTAATACAATGGAAGAAGTATTGCGGGAATATATGTATGAAGTGAATGTGAGAAACAAACACGGCGATTATTCTCTTGCAGTAATAGACCCACGTAATCATGGAGTGTTCGAAACTAATCCATTGGTGTTAGTTGACGGCGTACCAATCTTTGATATGAATAAAGTGATCGCTTACAATCCGCTTAAAATAAAAAAAGCAGAAGTGGTTACAAAAAAGTATCATCTTAATTCTTATACTGCTACCGGCATTGTTAGTTACAGCACTTACAAGGGCGATCTTGATGGTTTTCCATTCGATCCCTCAACAATAGAGTTGCCTTATGATGGCTTGCAGTTGCAGCGCGAGTTTTATTCTCCAAAATATGCAACTGCAAATGAAAAGCAAAGCAGACTGCCGGATTACAGAAATGTTTTATACTGGACACCGCAAATAAATTCAGGAAGCACTTCACTTTCCTTTTATACTTCTGACATAAAAGGAAAATATATTGCCGTTGTACAAGGCATTGATGAAAACGGCAATGCAGGTTATAACACCACCGAATTTGAAGTAAAATAAATATTCAAATCGCAAATCGCAGGAATTAAAAATTACATAATTCGCATAAATTTTAAGCTATGGCAGCGCACCGGTGAAATATATTAGAGAGGTAATGCTTAAATAAACGGATTAAATAAGCAGAAAAACGGACGGAATTCCTTGGAAAACGGACTAAATCACCAAGAAAACGGACTAATATTCCGCAAAAACGGACGGAATTGCCAGGAAAAAGGACTGAATTCTTGAGAAAAAGGATTGAATATTCAAAAGCGGGATTGGATTCTTGAGAAAAAGGATTGAAATATTCAAAAGCAGGATTGAATTCTTTGAAAAAAGGAGTGATTTAATTGATCATAAGCATCATTCTGCCAGGTTATGCATCGATATAACAACTTCACTTTCTTTCTTAAAAAATTTGAAAGCCCAATATAAAGCAGCCACAGCTATCAACCCATAATATAAAGGCAGCGTATCATCGCTCATTGCCTGTTGTGTAAGCAACCCTTTTTTACTCAGCGCATACATCTGCGTTATTCCTAAAGCATTATTCAAAAAATGAAATGTAACCGAAAGCCATAAATTTTTACTGTAATAAAAAATATAACCGAGAATTAAACCTAATGCAAGGCGCGATAAAAATCCATAAAAAGAACCATGCAATGCGCTGAATAAAATGCTCGTAATGAAAATACCAACAAAAGCGTTTTTGGTGATGTTGATCACAACAGGTTGCAAACATCCGCGAAACAGCATCTCTTCGAAAACAGCCGGCAGCAACGCAATAATGATTAATGAAACAATGTAATCCTGCGCCGTCTTCATATTAGCGAGCGCAAACACTTCTTTGTTATAATTATCCTCCATCGATTTAAAAGAAGTTTCCAAAGATTTGGATAAAGGAATCATCGCATTCAGCTCGCTAAGCGCAGCACTTAATATCAACCCAATTAAAACAATTCCGATTATTATAAAAACCTGTTTACCGCTAATGGCGCTGTTAAAGCCGATAAATGAAAATGGTTTTCGGTTTACAATGCGTGCAAAAATTATTGCAGGCAATGCCATCGCAAATAGTGTACTTAGAAATTGTATACCTCTCGAAAGATTTGCATTCTCCGGTTTAAACAAAGCATCCTGCAATGCAGTAACAGGAATATGCAAATAAGTGATCGCAATAAAAATTGATATTAAACTTCCAACTACTAATCCAACACCTGTTAAAACTAATAGTATCGCAAATTGCATCCAGGGCGAGAAACGGGGTTGTTGCGTTTGTTCGTAATCAAACATAAAAATTGTATAGCGTAAATTTGCGAAATTATAAGAGCGCAACCAGATGGCGCGAATTATTTATATTGATGGTACAGATTGGCAACATAACATTACCCGATTTTCCTTTATTGCTTGCACCAATGGAAGATGTAAGCGATCCGCCGTTTCGCGCCGTGTGTAAAGATAATGGTGCAGATTTAATGTATACAGAATTTATCTCGAGTGAAGGTTTAATTCGTGATGCAATAAAAAGCAAACAAAAGCTCGACATATTTGATTATGAAAAACCCGTCGGCATACAAATTTTTGGCGGTGATGAAGAAGCAATGGCAATGAGCGCAAAGATTGTTGATGCCGTAAATCCTGATCTGCTTGATATAAATTTTGGTTGTCCTGTAAAAAAAGTAGTGAGCAAAGGTGCTGGCGCAGCAGTGTTGAAAGATATTGATTTGATGACGCGCTTAACAAAAGCTTGCGTTAATTCAACATCGTTACCAGTAACAGTTAAAACAAGGTTGGGTTGGGATGAAGCAAACAAAAACATTGTTGAAGTTGCGGAACGCTTGCAGGATGTTGGAATAAAAGCTTTATCAATTCACGGCAGAACACGCAGCCAATTATATAAAGGCGAAGCAGACTGGCGATTGATTGCGGAAGTAAAAAATAATCCCCGCATAACAATTCCAATTTTTGGCAATGGCGATATTGATTCTCCTGAAAAAGCACTGGAATATAAAAACCGTTATGGTGTTGATGGTATTATGATCGGTCGCGCAGCCATTGGTTATCCTTTTATTTTTAATGAAATAAAATATTTTTTAAAGACAGGTGAACATTTGCCTGCGCCATCAATTCATCAACGTGTAAATGTTATAAAAAAACATTTGCAGAAAAGTATTGAATGGAAAGGTGAAGTGCTTGGCGTTTTAGAAATGCGCCGGCATTATGCTAATTACTTAAAAGGTTTGCCCAACATTAAAGAATATCGCATCAAACTAACAACACTTAAAAATGTTGAAGAAATTTTTAGTTTGCTTGATGAAATAAACAAAGCTTATGCAGATTTTCAACCCGAAAAAAGAAAACCTGATATGGCTGCACTTGCATATAGTTGTGGTTAGTGCATTTGCATTTGAATCACTATATTTATTCTTTAAATTACCCAAAACTATACTTTATGAGTCGCATTGAAAACGGTTGGAAAATAACCGTAAACAGTTTCAAAATTTTAAAAGAGAATCAAAAATTAATTGCGTTTCCAATTTTATCAGGCATTTCTGTTGTATTGATTATCGGTTCTTTTTTTACTGCAGTGTTAGCTGCATCTGGCTGGCATTTTCCGCAGGTAGATGTAAAAAATGATGGAGCACGTTACCTGTTAATGTTTGCTTTTTATGTAGTGAATTATTTCGTTGTTGTCTTTTTCAACATGGCATTAATTCATTGCACGCATTTATATTTTAAGGGCGAAGAAGTAACAATTAAAAAAGGTTTGCAATTTAGCTTAAGCCGCATCGGTACAATTTTCCTTTGGGCGTTATTTGCAGGAACCGTTGGTTTTATTCTTAAAGCGATTCAGCAACGTTCAGGCATCGTCGGCAAAATTGTTACTGGTTTGATTGGCGTTGTGTGGAGCATCGCCACATTTTTTGTAGTGCCTGTTATTGCCTACGAAAATGTTGGTCCTATCGACGCTGTTAAACGTTCATCTCAACTCATGAAACAAAAATGGGGAGAAACTTTAACTTCAAGGTTTAGCTTTGGATTAATACAGTTAGTTGCACTAATTGTAATTGCTATCCCAAGTGTTTTATTAGGCGCTTATGTTCATCCGGTAGCCGGAATTGCATTTGCAGTGATTTGCTTTTTTGTA
>DASZUY010000012.1:0-6970 GCA_035547495.1 Parafilimonas sp.
TCTCTCCATAAAGGTTTTTGCCGAAGTAGAAATTCGAGATCCATTCCAAAATGCTTGAACTCTTCTTTCTGGGCGTTCTGCATAATGGCTTTAGCTTTTTTATCTTTTTCTACTGATATTCTTTGCTCATACCAGTTAATAGCTTCAGCCTCTTCTCCCAAAGAAGCGATCATTCGGGCAAAAGTTCGCGTTTCCTGAGACAATTCGTTTGCCGGTTCGTGGTACTGATCAAATCCCATAACATTTTTTTTCAAATGTAATGCTGCGCAATGTAATTATGGAATTGATTCTAAACTACTGCCAGGAACATATGAGGATTTTTAAATCGACAATATATTTGCATACAAAATTTTCGTAGCACAATATTTAAATGATAGCTTCGTTCTGTACATTGATAATTCAATCTCTTAATAAATGATTAGGCTGCTAAAAAATTCGTGTTATTTTATCCTTGCTTTAACTGCTTTTGCTTCATGTCACAAAGGCGGCAATCAAAGCTCCTGGAAAAAGAAAGATGGTACCAGTGGTGTTACCGGCTGGCATTACAATGATAAGAACCAGGGCGGTTATTATGTTGCAAGGGCAAAAGATGTAAAGACTGGTCCGGGTTTGGTGTTTGTACAAGGTGGTACTTTTACCATGGGTGCAACTGAAGAAGATGTTATGGGCGACTGGAATAATATTCCGCGCCGCGTAACAGTGAACTCATTCTTTATAGATAAAACAGAAGTAGCCAACGTTCATTACCGTGAATACATTCACTGGATTGAAAACGTATTTTCAGATCCGCAATACCAGGCTGTTGTAGATGGCGCGAAACCAGATACACTTGTTTGGAGAAGCCAGTTAGCTTACAACGAACCTTATGTAGAATATTACTTCCGCCATCCTTCTTATAATTATTATCCTGTTGTTGGTGTAACCTGGAGACAGGCACATGATTTTTGTATCTGGCGTACAGACAGGGTGAATGAATTGGCGTTAATTCAATCAGGTTATCAAAATAAAAATCTTATTAAACAGGAAATGAATGGTGGTGGTCAGGACAACTTCAATACAAAATCTTATTTAATGGGTGAATATGAAGGTGTGCCTGGTAAACCTAAAAAGAATCCTTTAAAAGATGCGCAAGGCAGACCAAGAAGCCAGGTAACTTTTGAAGATGGAATTTTATTTCCTGATTATCGCTTACCGACAGAAGCTGAATGGGAATATGCAGCTTTAGGATTGGTTACTGAAAATCCTTCTCCCCGTAAAAGTGAAAGAAAAAGAGGTGAGGAGTTGATTGCGAACAAGCAAATCTATGCCTGGAAGAACGATGGATATGATAATCTTCGTTCAACTAAAAAAGGCGCTATGCAAGGTGCTATGCTTGCCAATTTTAAACGTGGAAATGGTGACTATATGGGAACTGCCGGTGGTTTGAACGACCGTTCTGCAATTCCTGCATCTGTAACATCTTTTTATCCGAATGGTTTTGGTATCTATAATATGAGTGGTAATGTGAGTGAATGGGTTGCCGATGTTTACAGGCCAACAACAGATCTTGATGAAGATGATATAAATCCATATCGTGGTAACGTGTTTATGCAGGTAGATAAAAGTGGTGGCGAAGGAAATCTTAGAGATAGTTTAGGAAGAATCAAAATGATACCTGAAAACGATTCTGCATTGGCAGACCGCAGAAATTATCAACGCGCTTATGCGATCAACTATTTGGATGGCGATTCTGCTAGCCGCGTAGATTATGGCTACGGTGTTACTACATTGATCAGCGATCAAAGCAGGGTTGTTAAAGGAGGAAGCTGGTTAGATATGCCTTACTGGTTAAGCCCAGGTGCAAGACGTTTCCTTGAAGAATATGAAAGCAGTTCAACCATTGGGTTCCGTTGCGCGATGACACATTATGGTCCACCGGAAGGTGAATCACAAAAAATTAAGACGGGAAATTTCTTCCCGAAAAGAAGACAGAAAAGATAGGAAAGGTAAATAAAGGAAAAGCCGTTCACTTTTGTGGATGGCTTTTTTGTTTTATAACCCCAATGAATATTAATTTGCCGCATGCAAAATTTTAATGAAAGACTTAATCATCTTATTGATGAAGCCCTAAAGGAAGATATTGGTGACGGAGATCATTCAACATTAAGCTGCATTCCCGCCGATAAAACAGGGAAAGCAATTCTTAAAATAAAGGAGGATGGAATTTTAGCCGGTGTTGATGTGGCTAAAAAAATATTCTCTTTTGTTGAGAAAGATATTGAGTTCAATTCTTTTAAAAATGATGGTGATGTAATGCACAATGGAGAAAAAGCATTTGAAGTTCAGGCGCTCGTTCACACCATTTTAAAATGCGAAAGAGTTTTGCTGAACTGCATGCAACGTATGAGCGGCATTGCTACGCTTACGCATCAATATGCAGAAAAAATAAAGAACTACAGAACACGTTTGCTTGACACACGAAAAACAACGCCTAATTTTCGATTGCTTGAAAAAGAAGCGGTAAGGATTGGCGGCGGTTTTAATCATCGCTTTGGGTTGTTTGATATGCTGATGTTGAAAGATAATCACATTGATTATTGCGGCGGTATTGAAAAAGCAATTGATAAAGCCTGGCGCTATATTCAACAAAAAAACCCGGATCTGAAGATTGAAGTAGAAACAAGAAATATGGATGAAGTAAGACAGGTGTATAAAGCGGGTCAAAGAAAAGTTTTTCGAATTATGCTTGATAATTTTACGCCTGAACAAATACGTGAAGCGCTGGATTTAATACAGGAAGATTTTGAAACAGAAGCAAGCGGGGGAATTAATTTGGATAACATAGAATCGTTTGCTGCAACAGGTGTTGATTTTATAAGTGTTGGGAGTTTGATAACAAAGGCACAAAATGTTGATCTGAGTTTGAAAGCAGTAATGACTAACTAGTTTCAATTAAAAAGGATTTTATGAGCAAGAAAAATAAGGCTGATATAAATGGCTTCGTTTATAGCACAGATCCAAACTTTTCTTTTCAACCGGAAGAAATAAATGAAGCTGAAACATTGCAGCCATCTCAACAAAAATTAAAAATAAAATTAGATACAAAGCATCGTGCAGGTAAAGCTGTAACGTTAGTTGAAAATTTTATCGGCAGCAATAACGACCTGGAAGATCTTGGAAAAAAAATAAAAAATTTTTGCGGTACAGGTGGCAGTATAAAAGATGGCGAAATAATCATCCAGGGTGATCAGCGCGATAAAATTTTGCAATGGTTAATTAAAAATAATTATAAGCAAAGCAGGAAAATTTAATCGTATTTTTTGATAAAAACTATAAACCGAAAACTACAAACTGTAAACTGGTTATTGCCCCTGCGCTAAACTGTAAGCGCGTTTATCACCCAATAACAATAATAATTCGGAAGAACAGATCTTAAAATCACCGCTTAAACTTACATATAAACCAAGAACGTCTTGTTGATTTAATGGAATATCATCAATGCTTTCAAAACGAACGTTGTACTGATTAACAAGATTTGTATAAACAGAACCTGTTGGCCAAACTTGTGTGCCACGGTTACTGATATTAATGAGTTTAAATTTTACACCTGCATGCCGCAAACATTTATTTGCAATATTGATGGGTTGATCATTACTTTCAATAAAAAAATCTACGCCGATAATTTTTTCTTTCTCCGTTTCTGCAGATTCCATCATCGGATTTTTTTCCAGCTTGAAATGCGTTTCTGTAAAAGGTGTATCGGGTAGCAAAGTTTTGGCACCTTGCTCCGGTTGCTTTCCAAAATTTTGAATGATGGCTTTTGCAAAATCCGTTGTATTTACAGCAGGTTTCGATTTGTCACCAAAATCACCGGTATGCACACCTTGCTCCAACGTATACAACAATGCATTCTCAATGGTAACAGCACTTTCCATTAAACCCAAATGCCGCAACATTCCAATACCACTTAATAATAATGCAGTTGGGTTAGCAATGTTTTTTCCTGCGATATCAGGCGCTGTTCCATGCACCGCTTCAAATATGCAAATGTAATCGCCAATATTTGCGGAAGGCGCAAAACCCAAACCACCAACCAGTCCTGCACATAAATCGCTTACAATATCACCCTGCAAATTGGTTAGCACGATCACATCAAAATTATCTGGTCGTGTAACGAGCTTCATGCACAGGTCATCAACAATTACATCATCTGATTTTAATTCAGGATAATCTTTTGCGACTTCATAAAACACTTCTAAAAACAAACCATCTGTTATCTTCATGATGTTTGCTTTGTGTGCACAGGTAATACGACGTGCATTTTTTTTCTTCGCCATTTCAAACGCATACTTTATCACCTGCATGCTTCCCGGTCGCGTAATAAATCTTCTGCTTAAAGCAACATCATGCGTAAGCATATGTTCAACGCCGCCGTAAGTGTCTTCAATATTTTCGCGCACAACTGTTATGTCGACAGGAATACCGGCTTTGCTGAACACTGTATCTACACCATGCAATGTTTGAAATGTTCTTGTGTTTGCATAAGTATTCCATGTTTTGCGCGCCGTAACATTTATACTTTTTACACCTTTGCCTTTTGGTGTTTCCATCGGTCCTTTAAATAAAATACCGAGGTCTTCAATGGTTTGTTTCGCTTCAGGCGTCATGCCATTGTTATAGCCTTTATCAAACACCCATTTTCCCATTTCAACCGTAACATATTCTAATGGTACTTTCGCTTCATAAAAAATTTTCAGCACTGCATCCATAATTTCAGGACCAATGCCGTCACCTTTTGCAACTGCTATTTTTCGCATGGCGCAAAATTATTATTGTTAGCAACAAATTGAAGAAAGTAAATTTATTTCACCTTTAATTAATTCATTTTAAAAACGCATGCAACATTTTGAGTTTTGGCCTTTGCCACAAATAAACACACAGCGTTTGCTATTACGGCAATTACTTATAAAAGATACCGAAGAAATTTTTGCGTTGCGAATAAATGAAGAGGTAAATAAATTTATCGGCAGGCGAGTGCCCGATTCCCTTGATGATGCAAAAGAGTTTATAAGAAGTATCAACGAAGGTATTGCGCAAAAACAAACGTGCTATTGGGCGATTGTTTTGAAAGAAAATGCTAAGCTCATCGGCACCATTACGCTCTGGCAATTTTCTAATGAAGATAATAGTGCAGAACTGGGTTATGAGTTACATCCGGATTTTCAGCATAAGGGTTTTATGCAGGAAGCGATAAGTGCTGTTATACAATTTGCGTTTAAAGATCTTCAGTTTAAAAAATTATATGCGTGGACGCATCGTAACAACATCGCATCGATCAACCTGCTTAAAAAAAATAATTTTAAAAGGGATGAAATAGCCGAACGTAAAAATGCAGGCGCCGCAATTTTAAAAAACATGGTAATTTATTTTTTAGATAGTGCAAATGATTGAAACTTTAAATCCATATCTTTATTGCCGCAAACAATCGTGATGGTTTCTAAAATTTCAGAAGGTGTTGAAATAAGTGTTGAAAGTTTTTACCAGGCAGATTACAGCAATCCTGCAAACAACGAATACATGTTTGCTTATCGCATTACAATTGAAAATCACAACAGCTTTAGTGTAAAATTACTTCGCCGCACCTGGAAAATATTTGACAGTAATGGTGAATATAAAGATGTAGAAGGTGAAGGCGTTGTTGGTGTACAGCCTGTGTTGCAGCCTGCAAAACAGTTTCAGTATGTAAGCGGTTGTAATTTGCGTACAGAATTAGGACGTATGTTTGGCACTTATGAAATGGAAAACCTCAACAGTAAAAAGATATTCAAAGTAAATATTCCTCCTTTCGATTTAATTGCTCCGCTGAAGATGAATTGATCTTCTCATTTTAAAATACCGGCGTTTACTGTTTCTTTGCTGCGTTTAAATTTAAGCGATGCTTGTAATTGGTTTAATAAGAGAAGGAAAAATTCCGGCTGATAATCGCGTTGCATTAACGCCATCTCAATGCCGCTGGTTGTTGAAAAATATTGATTGCAAAATTTATGTTCAGCCATCTCCTCATCGTTGTTATACAGATAAAGAGTTTGAGCAATCAGGTGTTTTTGTGCAGGAAGATTTAAGCGCATGCAATCTTTTGCTGGGCATAAAAGAAGTGCCGGTTGATATGTTGTTGCCTGATAAAACGTACATGTTTTTTTCACACACAAAAAAGAAACAGCCTTATAATAAAAAGCTGATGCACGCCATGGTTGAAAAAAATATTACGCTGATCGATTACGAATGTTTAGAGCATGCAGACGGGCAACGCATTATCGGCTTTGGTTTTTTTGCGGGTATTGTTGGTGCACACAACGGAATAATGGCTTATGGCGAACGCACAAAAAAATTTAAACTGGGCAGGGTTTTCAAACAGAAAGATTATCGAGAGTTAATTCATACATATTTTGGCTTAAAACTTCCGAACATAAAAATTGCTGTTACGGGTAGCGGTCGTGTGGCGCATGGTATTTTAGAAGTAATGAATTTGATGGATGTGCAGGAAGTTGAACCGGATGATTATCTTAATCTCGAATTTGATTATCCTGTGTACATACATTTAAAAGGCGCATCATTATATCATCATAAAGAAAATAAAAATTATACAAGAGCAGATTTTCATGCACACCCGCAGCACTACGAATGTTTGTTTCTGCCTTATGCAGCGCACACGGATATTTTAATGAATGGCGTTTATTGGGATACCGGGATTCCTCGCTTGTTTGAAACGGAGGACATCAAACAAAATAATTTTCGCATAACTACCATTGCAGACATTACGGATGATGCAGGTGGCAGCGTTCCTGTTAATCTTGGCGATTGCAGCATAGATGATCCTGTTTATGGCGTTGATAAGTTAACGGGTAAAAAAACAGCTCCTTATTTAGAATCTTCCATCGATATAATGTCTGTGGGAAATTTACCCAACGAACTGCCAAGGGATGCAAGCCGG
>DASZUY010000013.1:0-5772 GCA_035547495.1 Parafilimonas sp.
TGACACTTTTGCAATGCCAACAATGTCTGTTCCTTCGTTGCTGTGATAATAAAAAACTTCATCGCCCTTCTTCATATTTTTTAAATGAAGACGCGCTGCAAAATTTCTTACACCATCCCATGATGTTTCTTTGTCTTTTACTAATTGTTGCCAGCTATAAGCGTCGGGTTCTGATTTTACAAGCCAGTAAGCCATATCAATTAAAAATTAAAAATGAATAATTAAAAATAAAGAAGAATTGTTATAGTTGTGTGAGGCATTCTTTTAAACTTTCCTTCCAGTCATTTAAGTCAATGTTGAATGCAGTTACAATTTTTGACTTATCAAAAACGGAATAAGCAGGACGTTTTGCAGGGGTTGGATAAGATGAAGTGGGAATTGGATTGACGATACAATCAAACTTTTTTATTTCTTTGATAGCAACTGCAAAATCATACCATGAAATAATTCCTTCATTGCTGAAATGATAAACGCCATTAAGGTTATGCGAATTATTCACGTTTGATGTTTGACGATTCACGATTTTCATAATCGCTTCCGCTAAATCCTTTGCATACGTTGGCGAACCAAGCTGATCGTTTACTACATTAATTTCTTTGCGTTCACTCATTAAACGAAGCATCGTTTTTACAAAGTTGTTTCCATACTTACTATACACCCATGAAGTGCGAATGATGATGGTGTTCGGGTTGTTTTGCAAGGCAAGTTCTTCGCCTTTCAATTTTGTATAACCATAATAATTTACCGGGTTTGTTTTGTCGTCTTCTTTGTAGGGCTGTGTTGCACTTCCATCAAACACATAATCTGTAGAAATATGAATAAGCTTTGTGTTGAATTGATTGCAAAGCCTTGCAATGTTGCCAACGGCTTCAGCATTTATTTGGTACGCTTTTTCTTTTTCGTTTTCGGCTTTATCAACTGCGGTATAAGCAGCACAGTTTATAAAGAACGCTGGTGAATATTTTTGAAAACTATCCTTCAATGAAGTTTCATCAGTAATATCTAATTCTTCTTTATCAAAAAAAATGAATTGAAAATTTTCATTGGAAGAAGAAACGTCTTGCAACTCTTTTCCAAGCTGCCCATCTTTACCTGAAACTAAAATAACCGGTTTCATTTTATAAACTCCAATATGCGCGTTTAGAAATTTTATTTCTGTATAAACCTTTTAAATCGGCAATTAATGCATGTGGCTTTGTAATAGAAAGAAAATAATCTTGATCTAGGTTTTTATATTGAATGTGACCGACCGCAATAATGACCACATCATAATCTTTTGATACTTCATCAACCAAAGAAAAATTATACTCACGTTCCAAATCTGTTGACAAAGCGTGCGGATCCATCACATCAACATTCAAATGATAATCTTTTAAAACCTTAACTATGTCTGCAACTTTTGAATTGCGCACATCAGCCACATCTTCTTTAAAGGTTGCACCCATGATCAACACCTTTGCTTCTTTCGCATTCGTGCTGTGTTTAATTATGTGCTGAATAATTTTCTTTGCGATGTAATTTCCCATCGTATCATTCACATAACGCCCCGCAGTAATTACTCTTGAATTAAAACCAACTTCCGATGCTTTGTAAGTGAGATAATATGGATCAACACCAATGCAATGCCCGCCAACAAGTCCGGGTCTGAACGGAAGAAAATTCCATTTTGTTCCTGCTGCTTCTAACACTTCATACGTATTAATTCCAATCTTATCAAAGATGATGGAAAGCTCATTCATTAAAGCAATGTTCAAATCACGTTGCGTGTTCTCAATCACCTTTGCTGCTTCTGCAACTTTTACTGATGTTGTTTTATGAATCGGCGCATCAACAATGATCGAATAAACATTTGCAATTTCATTGAGCGATTCTTCATCGCAACCTGAAACAACTTTTGTTACATTAAACAACGAATGTTCTTTATCACCAATATTTATTCTTTCAGGCGAATAACCATATTTAAAATCTGCAATTGCTTTTAAGCCACTTTTATGCTCAATTACAGGGATACAATCTTCTTCTGTGCAACCGGGATAAACAGTTGATTCAAAAACAACGTAATCATTTTTCTTGATTACACTTCCAACAATTGACGAAGCATTTTTTAATGCAGTGAGATCAGGAACATTGTGTTCATCAACAGGAGTAGGAACGCAAACAATAAAAAAATTTGCCTCGCTCAGATCATTAATGTTATTAGTAAAAGAGATGTCTGTGTTTTCAAAATCTTCGCTTGTAAATTCTTTCAGCGGATCTTTTTTTTGCTGAAGTGATTGAATTTTTTCAGCATTATTATCAAAACCAATTACAGATATTTTTTTTGCGAAGTAAATTGCAACAGGTAATCCAACATAACCAAGTCCTATTACTGCGAGCTTAGTTTTTTTATCTTTAAGTTGTTGGCTTATCATTTCGGTTTTGTGAATTCTTTCGGCAACTTAAACCATTCTTCACTTGAAAGCGACTTAAAATATTCATAGGTTTTTTTCAAGCCCTCTTGCCTTGAAACTTTTGGTTGCCATCCCAAAATATTTTTTGCTTTGGTGATATCAGGTTGTCTTTGTTTTGGATCATCAACAGGCAAAGGTTTATAAATAATTTTTACGGATGCACCTGTAAGTTTTAAAATCTCTTCCGCAAAATCTTTCAAAGAAATTTCGTTCGGATTACCAATGTTCACAGGCATTGCATAATCACTCATCAGTAAACGATAAATACCTTCCACCAAATCATCTACATAACAAAAAGAACGCGTTTGACTGCCATCACCAAATACAGTTAAATCTTCGCCGCGCAAAGCCTGACCAATGAATGCAGGTAAAGCTCTTCCATCATTCAAACGCATACGCGGACCGTAAGTATTAAAGATGCGAACGATTCTTGTTTCAAGATTGTGATACGTGTGATATGCCATGGTCATCGCTTCCTGGAAACGCTTTGCTTCATCATACACACCACGCGGACCAACAGGATTTACATTGCCCCAATATTCTTCTGTTTGCGGATGCACCAGCGGATCGCCATACACTTCACTTGTTGATGCAACCAATATTCTTGCTTTTTTTTCTTTTGCCAAACCCAAACAATTATGTGTTCCAAGCGAACCAACTTTTAATGTTTGAATGGGAATTTTTAAATAATCGATCGGGCTTGCAGGTGAAGCAAAATGCAAGATATAATCAAGATGACCGGGCACATGAATGAACTTCGTTACATCATGATGATAATATTCAAAATTTGGAAGTGGAAAAAGATGCTGAATGTTACGCATATCACCTGTGATCAAATTGTCCATCGCAATCACATGATAATCTTCCGCAATAAAACGATCGCATAAATGTGAGCCTAAAAATCCGGCGGCGCCGGTGATAAGAATTCTTTTTCTATTCATAAAATATTGGGTTGCTTAATTAACGTTCACTTAAATAACTTATTTCATTTGATAAACATTATTGCTCATATCTGTATCTGCGTCGTGTACATCGCCCAAAACAATTTTATCAATTGCTGTTGCTGCAGTAAATGTAATGTTGGTTGATGTTGCTTTCTCCCAAACACCAATGGTCTGATGCAGTTTTTGTGTTGAACCATCTTTATAATAAACAGTAAGATGAACAGGCACAGGTTTGCTGCCCTTCATAATAACTGTTACAGTTGTTTGTTTGCCGTTTTGTTTTACGTTTGAAAGGGCAAGGTCCGGCACACCTGAATCATAAAACCATTTCTTCCAAAACCAGTTTAAATTTTTACCGCTGCCTGTGTTCATGCAATTAAAAAAATCGAGCGGCATCGGGTGTTTGCCATGCCATTGCTGAATATAATAATGCAATGCTTTCGTAAATAATTCATCACCTAAATAATCCATCACGTACAAATAACCCATTGCAGGCTTTGGATAAGAATGGAGATAATAATTCGTTCCGCTTTCCTGTGTGCTCAATGTTGTTATGGGCATATCAAAATCATAATTCGCATAACCATCGTATGCAGCCATACCATAATCATCACTTATAGTTGAATCAATCATGGGCGATATTGTCCATTCGCCAATTGTTGCCCAGCCTTCATCCATCCATCCATATTTTGTTTCATTAATGCCCATGTAAAATGGAAACATGGTATGAAAAATCTCATGATCGGTTAATGTTATTTCATCTGTTTTATCATCGAGCGGATTATCATTCACCATCATCGGATATTCCATTTGGTCAAGACCATCGAAAACAGTTTCGTGTGGATAAGGATAAGGCCATGCAGGAATTTTATAACTCATGCTTTCAACTGTTTTTCGCGCATAATTTATTACGTTGAAATAATCTTTGTGTTCAGGATTAAACACAGCATCAACCCTTGTTCTTCTTTGTGTTGATGGATCAACCACCAAACTGCTCGAATACCATATGTAATGATTGCTGGTTGCGAAAACAAAATCGGTTACACTATCAGCTTTAAATTTCCATGTATTGATTTCATTTTGCGCAGTGATGTTGCCGTTGGATAAATCTGTTGTGTCAATCACTTTTGTAATGCCATCACTCTTCTCTGCTTCGCCGATGCGTTGTGCAATTTGTGCGTTATAAACTTCGGATGCATTCAACAAATTACCTGTTGCACAAACAATATAATTTTTGGGAACAGATACATTCACATTAAAATCGCAGAAGTCATTATAAAATTCCTGGCTGCCGATGTAAGGCAATTTATTCCAGCCATCAATATCATCATACACGGCAATGCGCGGAAAAAAGTATGCGATGAATGCAGAACTGTCATCAACCATTCCCGTTCTTTCATGCGAATGCATATTGAGCGTGTATGAAAAACCAACATTAAATTTCATTTGTTTGCCGGGCATCAATGCAGGAATTCTTAAAAACATATTGGTACCGCTGATACGTAAATCAGCAGAAGATTTTGTAACACCATCAACAGAAAAATTTTCAATCTTAACGCCATCTGAAAGATCTGCAGGCAAAACCGGAAAATCGCGAACAGAACCTTTTTTATAAAGATTAGGATACAACTTAAACCAAATTTGTTTTAGTGTATCAGGACTATTATTTGTGTAAACAATTTCTTCGGTGCCTGAAATAATTCTTGTAGCAGGAGCGAAGCTTACATTAATATTATATGTTGCTCTGTTCTGCCAATAATCAGCACCCGGCTTTCCGTCTAAAGTACGTGTGTTTTTGTCATACGCTTGCTGATAATTTCTTGCAACAGGTAACGTTTGGCTTTGCGCAGTTATGAACAAACAGCAGCAGGCGATCAGTACAGGAAAAATTTTCATATTGTAAAAAGGTGCAAAATAACAATGCAACTTGCATTTGCAAAGTTTATCAGTAAATAAGATTTTTATTGCTGATCAATAACTCAGCCCATAACCAAACTTATACAGCGGATCTTTTGAATCGTAAGGCACATCTTCTTTTTGATTGCGCACGGCTTCCATTGATGAAGGTAACTCAACCGGCAGGTGACCACCAGGTTTATATTTTCCAAAAACAACATCCAGCACAGCTGCATCACTTGCACCAAAATCTGCAAGCAAACCTTTTGCTTTTGCACTGATTTCGGGAATTACAGCAGGTCTGTCTAAATAAATATCAACAATAGTTGGAACCGTATTTAACAGATCGAGTATACTGTCTTTTTTTGTGCCTTTAAAATCCAGATCACCATGATGAAACATTTGCGCCATGGGTATATCTGATTGAACAGGATACCACGGCGTTTTCAAACGAATGATGGCAATGTCTGCATCTTTTGGAT
>DASZUY010000014.1:0-23452 GCA_035547495.1 Parafilimonas sp.
TGCAAGGCGAAGAAGGATTTAAATTTTCTTTATCAAATGAAAGCGTGCCTTTGCCATTTTTAAAATTGATGATCCATATCGAATCGAAATCGTTACCATCCCATTTTTTTCCTTTTGTATCAACACCCAACGCTTTCACAATGTTATCAATTTTATCATGCTCCCAAACAATCAGTACATAGCCATTAACTTTTTGAACAGCGTCTGCTAAATCTTTTGTATCGTCTACATCAAACTTTGAATCAATTTTTAAATTGTATTTTACTGCAAAAGGGGTTACAGTTTCAAGCATTCTTAACTGACTTGCAGATTTTCCATTATCAACTGAAGGAACAAAAACTTTATCAGGCACATTAAATTTATTATAAAGAAGAGCAGGCAATTGCATTGAACGGTTAAATCCCTGGCAGGATAAGTTATCACCTTTATCCGGCTTTTCTGCATGACGAATGATCACAACTTTTTGCAAGCCTGATGCATTCTTTGTTTGCGCAGAACAGCCTGTAATTAAAAATATAATTGTGCATGCAGTGAGTAAACTTTTTATAAAATTGATCATACCCATTATTTGTTTTTTTAAAATTTAAAAATGAATATAACAAAAGCAATGCAAGATTTTTAAACAACTAGGTTTGATGCACTTTATGCACAAATTTTAAAACTATTGTAATTATATAACGGCTATTTAAAATATTCTTTAGGTTTGAACGTATGAAAAAGTTTAAGCTTTTATTATTTGCCTGTTCATTTTTTTTAGCGTCCTGCGCGCAAACAAATAAACCAGTGGTTGGCGCAAATGAAGAAGTAAATCCCTATCATTTTACATCAACAAAAACATTAACATGCACACATGGGTGTGTTGCAAGCGCACATCCAATTGCAAGTGAAATTGGTTTGGCAATAATGAAACGTGGCGGCAATGCTTTTGATGCGATGATTGCCACGCAACTCGCTTTAGCTGTTGTTTATCCTGCGGCCGGAAATATTGGTGGCGGTGGATTTACCGTTGCAAGAACAAGCAAAGATTCTCTGATTGCTTTAGATTATCGTGAAGAAGCTCCGCTGAAAGGCAGTCGTAATATGTATATAGATTCTGCAGGAAATGCAAGAACTGACTGGTCGCAGAACGGGCATTTATCTGTTGGTGTGCCGGGTACCGTTGCAGGATTATTTGCTGAACACAAGTATGCAAAGCTTTCTTTCAAAGATTTAATTCAGCCGGCAATTGATCTTGCAGAACATGGCTTTGTTTTAACGAAGAGTGAAGCGAATAGTTTGAATTATAACAAAGCAGAATTTTTAAAATACAACACGAAACCAAATGCGTTTATAAAACATGCAGCATGGAAAGAAGGCGATACACTGTTTCAACCTGAGTTGGCAAAAACTTTAATACTAATTCGCGATTTGGGTATGAAAGGATTTTATGAAGGCACTACTGCAAAGTTGATTGTTGAAGAAATGCAGCGAGGCAAGGGTTTGATAAATTATGATGATCTGAAAAATTATGTATGTAAAGATCGTAAGCCTGTTGAATTTGATTATCGTGGTTATGATGTGGTGAGCATGCCACCCTCAAGCAGTGGCGGAATTATTTTGGGCGAAATGCTAAAGATGATTGAACCTTATCCTGTGCATGATTACGGTTTTCAAACAAAGAGAAGTGTGCAGTTAATGATTGAAGCCGAACGCCGTGCTTATGCAGATCGTGCCGAGCATTTAGGTGATCCTGATTTTTGGAAAGTACCGCAAAACATTTTGTTGAGCGAAGCATATCTTAAAAAAAGAATGAGCGACTATGATTCAACAAAAGCAAGCAAGAGTGAAGATATTAAAGCTGGCAATGTGCATGAAAGCAATCAAACAACACACATAAGTATTATTGATGACGAGGGCAACATGGTTGCTGTTACAACAACATTAAATAATGGTTACGGCAGTAAAACAGTTGTTGGCGGCGCAGGATTTTTTCTGAATGATGAAATGGATGATTTTAGTATTAAGCCCGGCGTGCCGAATATGTTTGGTGCGCTTGGTGGTGATGCAAATGCAATTGCTCCCGGTAAACGCATGTTGAGTTCGATGACACCGACTTTAGTATTGAAAAACCACAAACCATTTATGGTTGTGGGAACGCCTGGTGGAACAACTATTACAACTTCTGTTTTTCAATCTATCGTTAATGTAATTGATTTTGGAATGAATGCGGAAGATGCAGTTGATAAACCAAAGTTTCATCACCAGTGGCATCCGGATACGGTTGTAATTGAAAAAGATTTTAATAAAACAACGGCGGAACAATTAAAACAAATGGGTTATAAATTAGAAACAATAGATGCTATCGGCAGAACAGAATTAATTAAAGTTTTGCCCGATGGAAAATTTGAAGTAGCTGCCGACATTCGTGGTGATGATAGTGCAAGTGGTTATTAACATGGTCAGACGCTCTAAAGCGTTAGAACGATAACAAAATTTTTCACCAAAAAATTTTAATCATGAGTATTGAACAAACATTTCTACAATCTTCAATCAAAAGATTTAATCTTCAAAAATCTTTGGGAGGAAAAACATTTGCGCAATTAGAAGACAAAGATCTTTTATTTAAGCCATCTGCTGAAAGCAATTCGATTGCCGTAATTGTACAACACATGTATGGAAATATGCTAAGCAGGTGGACAAATTTTTTAACTGAAGATGGCGAAAAAAGCTGGCGTAAGCGTGATGCAGAATTTGAAGATGTGCTGCACACGAGAGAAGGAATTTTAAACGCCTGGAATCAAGGCTGGGCTTGCGTTTTAAACGCACTTGAAAGTTTAAAACCCGAAGATGTAAATAAATCTATTACCATTCGAAGTGAATCTTTATCAGTGGTTGATGCAATTATCCGGCAAATTGATCACTACGGTCATCATGTTGGGCAAATAGTTTACATAGGAAAAATGATTAAAGACGCAAACTGGCAATCGCTGAGCATTCCAAAGAATAAAAGCGCTGAGTTTAATAAAGCAATGAGCCATAAATAACGTCTGATTTTTTGATTTATCGGACATCACTAAATTTAAATTATGTTTCCTGAAGCAGTAATATTTGATCTTGACGGTACTTTAATAGATAACAATCCTTATCATATTGAAGCATGGAAAATTTTTTATGATAAGATTGGAAAACCATTTTCAAAAGAAGAATATACAAAGAATATTAATGGCAGAATTAACCGTGATATTTTCAATTACATTTTCAGCACTACTTTAAGTCCTGAAATGATTGAAATGTATTCAAACGAAAAAGAAGCCATGTACAGGGAATTATATAAAACGCACATCAAACCGATCAATGGTTTGATTGATTTTTTAGAAGAACTTGAAAAAGAAAAAATTCCGAAAGCTATTGCAACTTCCGGTCTTCCGCCGAACATAAATTTTATGTTTGAACATGTGCCGATAAAAAAATATTATGCTGATGTAATTGATGCTTCACAAATTTCAAATGGTAAACCACATCCTGAAATATTTTTAAAAGCGGCATCTGCTGTAAATGCTGATCCAAAAAATTGCATTGCGTTTGAAGATTCTGTTGCAGGCATTCGCTCTGCAAAATCTGCAGGTATGAAAGTAGTTGGCTTAACTACAACGCATACGGCACAAGACATACACGAAGCAGATCTTATCATAAAAGATTATACACAAATTTCTTTAGCAAAATTGAAAGAACTGCAGGCGGTTTAATTTCGTTAGTTTTTCAATTAACTAAAATGAAAAAAATAATTATTCCTTTTGCTGCCTTGTTTACACTGATAAGCAGCGCATTTACGTGTGCTGATTCATCAAACAAAAAAAATGTTGCGTCTGATAGCACAGGAAATGGTTTTGCCGTTGTTGAGCTGTTTACATCGGAAGGTTGCTCAAGTTGCCCACCTGCAGATAACGCAGTTGCAAAGCTTTTAAAAGAATACGACGGCAATGTTTATGTGCTCGGCTTTCATGTTGACTACTGGGATAATTTAGGATGGAAAGATGCTTTCAGTAATGCTGATTATACAAAGCGCCAGAGAAATTATGCAAAAGTTTTTAAGCTTGGCTCTGTTTATACGCCACAGGTTATTGTAAATGGTGGGGAACAGTTTATTGGTTCTGATGAAAACAAATTGCATGCTTCAATAGATAAAGATTTAAAAGAAAGTTCTAAACAAAATTTATCTGTTAGCGCAAAAGCGAGCAACGGTACAATTAATGTTTCGTATCAAACAAATGCAATCAATAATTTAAATGTTGCCCTGGTACAATTGAGTGCTGAAACAAAAGTTCAGCGCGGAGAGAATCATGGTGCAACGCTGCATCATGTAAATATTGTGCGGGACCTGCAAACTATTTCTCTAAAAAATAATTCGGGTAATGTTTCAATTAATTTACCTGCAGGTTTATCAGTGAAAGATTGCCAAATAATAGCATTTATACAAGATGCAAATATGAAAATTACTGCAGCAGCAAAAACAGGCATACAATTATAACTCAAAATTTATAGAGCTTCTAAGCGTTATGGAAAAGCATCATTAGTTGAGAAATTCACAAAGCATTTTTTTCTTAAGTCTTAATGATTCTTCTGCCTGTTTAATGTGCATTCTTATAGCAGTCGCATCTTTAATTCTGTGATCTCTCTTTATCAATTCTTCATAATCATTATAAAGCGTGCGAATTTCTTTTTCCAAATGTTCAATTGCATTGTTTAAATCATGATATTTCATAAGGATATTTTCTTTAATAACAGTTTAAACAGCCAAAATAGTATGAAATGTCTTTTACGGGTTTGATAAAAGCATTTTGGTTCCGATTAAAAACGATTTGCAATGTTATCTCAAACCACTTGGTGAAACCTTTGTTTTAATTTAATTTTCGCAAAATAATTATCAGTGATAAGACGCATAAAGATTGACAATGCATTCAGACTGCTGCGTTTGATAATTAGTTTTACTGCTATTTATTTTTTTTCACCTGTAAGTGCTCAATTATGTAATGGAAGTTTAGGTGATCCCGTTGTTGATATAACTTTTGGCTCGGGAGGTTCAGGTAGCTCGAACTACACACCAAGCAACGCTTATACTTACACAAGTTCTACTTGCCCCAATGATGGCTACTATACAATTACCGACAAAACTTCCGGCTGCTTTGGCAATACATGGCACACAGTAACAAAAGATCATACCGGCAATGGAAACTTTATGCTTGTAAATGCATCTTATGAGCCAGGTGATTTTTTTGTATATACCGTAACCGATCTTTGTCCAAACACCACTTATCAATTTGCAGCGTGGATATTAAACATGCTAAATATAACAGGCATAAGACCTAATCTAACTTTTACCATTGAAACGCCCGACAGTGTTGTGTTAGGGCAATATTTAACAGGAGACATCCCCGAAGATCCAACGCCAACCTGGAAAGAGTATGGGCTCTATTTTACAACGCCTGCAGATAATGCCGTTATTGTATTACGCATAACCAACAATGCGCCCGGCGGAAATGGTAATGATCTTGCTTTGGATGATATCACTTTCAGACCCTGTGGACCGCTTATCACCGCGATGATTCAGGGCAATGCAGATACTGTGAATATATGTGAAGGCAATATCAATGCATATAATTTTAATGCTACGGTTTCAAGTGGTTTTGATCAGCCGGTCTATCAATGGCAATCGAGCACAGATAAAGGCGCAACATGGCAAGATATACCTGGCGCTAATACCCTATCTTATTTTCGCAAGCCAACAACGCCTGGATTTTATTGGTATAGGCTAACAATAACAGAGCAAACTTCAGTTGGAATTCTTGCTTGCCGTGTTGCATCAAATGTTGTTGTGATAAATGTACATGCAAACCCTGTTGTGAATGCAGGACCAGACAGAATTTTAATAACAGGAACACCGATAACAATACAAGGTGCTGTTAACGGCGAATCGCCGGCATATTACTGGAGTCCACCGTCCTATTTAAGTAATGATACAATTCTTACACCGCAGGCTTCGCCACCGTCTGATATGGGTTATACACTGTTTGCAACATCAGCATTCGGTTGTAAAAACAATGATGAAATGAATGTAAAAGTAGTTGCAGGAATTTTTGTGCCGAATGCTTTTACACCAAATGGAGATGGTAAGAACGATGATTGGCGTATTCCTTTTCTCGATCCAACATTAAATGCAACAGTAAATATTTATAATCGTTATGGTCAGCTTGTTTATCATGCTGACTCGAAAACCGTTGATTGGAACGGAACTTTCAATGGATTCCCTGAACCTTCCGGCGTGTATGTTTATTATATAAAATTTAAAGCAGATTATCCGGATATGAAAGGAACACTTTTGCTTATTCGCTAAAAAGCTTTAGCAAATGACTTTTAGTAAGATTCGCTATCGTTTGGAAAATTTTTATCTTTTACATCGCTTACATATTGCTGCACTGCGTTATTTACCTGTTCATATAAATTCAGATATTGACGAAGAAAACGCGGTTTAAATTCTGTGTTAATACCAAGCATATCGTGCATTACCAATACTTGTCCATCGCAATATTTCCCTGCACCGATTCCTATAGTTGGTATAGATAAACTTTCTGTTACTTCTTTTGCCAGTTGTGCAGGAATTTTTTCAAGCACAATTCCAAAACAGCCTGCTTCTTCTAAAAGCTTTGCATCATTTCGCAATTTGTTTGCCTCATGCTCTTCTTTAGCGCGAACATTATATGTTCCGAATTTATAAATGCTTTGCGGTGTTAAACCAAGATGACCCATCACTGGAATGCCCGCAGAAATAATACGCTTCACACTTTCTAAAACTTCTTCACCGCCTTCTAATTTTATCGCATGTGCGCCCGTTTCTTTCATGATGCGGATGGCAGAAGCCAAAGCTATTTCTGAATTGGATTGATAAGAGCCAAAAGGCAGATCAACCACAACCAAACAACGATTAATAGCACGCATTACAGACGATGCGTGATAGATCATTTGTTCTAATGTTATGGGCAACGTTGTTTCATGACCTGCCATAACATTACTGGCGCTGTCACCAACCAATATCACATCAATGTTGGCATTATCGAAAATTTTTGCAAACGAAAAATCGTAAGCAGTAAGCATGGAGATCTTTTCTCCATTTGCTTTCATGCGATGCAAAGTGTTGGTAGTAATTTTTTTGATTTCTTTATTAACAGACATCTCAATGATTTTGAAATTTTGAAATTGGGAAATTTTTAAATTGAATAGATTTCAATCTTTAAAGCGTTTAATGGCATCCTAAGTAATAAAGCATTTCAAAATTGGCAGCTTTAAGTTTCAAAAACTCCAATTCGCTTCTTGTAAATTTTAATTGTTTTTATTTGACTTTGCAGTTTTACTTGCTGCTGTAAAAATAGCGGTAAATTCTCTTGCTTCATTTAGTAATGGCTCTATGCTTACTCTGTCAGCATTTTTTGTTTCCGGCAATATATCAAGCCAAAAAGTAGATTCGTCTGACTCTTCTTCAACAATACCAATTTTTGCAATAAATTCATTGTGGCTTCTTGCCCTGCACGCGGCTCTGTAATTAGCTGCAACAGCACTTGCAGAGCGGCCGAGTTGATTCGCAATAATATTTGCACTCTTTCTGTTCGGTAACAGGTCAATAAAATTTAAAACATCAATAGCAAATCTTCTGGTTCTGATTTTTAGTTCCTTTTCGGTCATAAGTTTAGGTTTTAAAATTGGAAATTAAATTTTCTTTCAACATAAACTAAGTAGTAACTCCATTTTCCCAATTTCCCAATTTTACTTTTCCCAATTACTTCATTTTAATTTCTTCATACAGGTTTTGTATTAAACCGTCGGCGAGACCAATTTTAGGAACATAAATTTCTTCAATTTCTGACCAGCGCATAATGTTTACGTAAATGCGCAACGCCGGTACGATTACATCAGCACGATCGTCTTTTAATTTATAAATGCGAATACGTTCTTCAAGTGTAAAGCTTGATAATTCTTTATAATAATCTTTCAGCAGTTCCAGTGTAAGCGGCTTGCCATCTTTGCGTTTGCTGAGTGAAAAAACTTTATTGATATTTCCTCCCGAGCCAATCGCAACTACAGGAAATTTGCTTTTAAGATTTGCCTTTACCTTATCGCGCATAACATTCCACTGCTCTTCTTCCACCATATTTTTAAGCAATCTTATCGTACCGATGTTATACGATTCTTTGTAACGCAATTTTCCATCTGCAAAAAAAGTTACTTCGGTACTGCCACCGCCAACATCAATATAAACATAGGCATGCTCTTTATCCATATTTTCTGCAATATGGTTTTCATAAATTACAGCCGCTTCTTTATCGCCACTGATCACTTCTATTTTTATCCCGGTTTGAAGTTTTACTTTTTCAATAATCTCCGGCGTGTTAGCTGCATCACGCATGGCGCTTGTAGCACAAGCTTTCAACAACCTTACATCATACACTTTTAAAATATAATTAAAGGCTTTCATGGTTTGCAGCAACATACTTTCACGCTTACTGCTTATCGCTCCTGTTTCAAAAACATCAAAACCTAAGCGAAGCGGTACACGAATAAGATTAAGTTTTGTAAATGTTGGGCGTTGACTTTCTGTTTCGTTTACTTCAGATATTAATAAACGTGCTGCATTACTTCCAATATCAATAGCTGCTAACTTCAACTGGCTTTACAATCTTTTTATTCAGGTAATTATAGATTTCAATTTGGGAGCGCACTTTTTTATTTCCGGTGGAAGTTACATAGTTATTTTGTAAAGCATTATCAAGAATGCGGGCTTTTACATTATCTCTTAATTGAATGCTCACAATATCTTTAATTTCAGCACGCAAGCTTTTATTCATTACGGGCACGGCAGCTTCTATGCGATGATCAAGATTTCTTATCATCCAGTCTGCAGATGAAATGAAAATCTTTTCTTTTCCGCCGTGACAAAAAATCATAATGCGCGAATGCTCAAGGTATTCATCAACTATACTTATTGCGGAAACATTCTTTTCCCATTTTTTAAATTTTGCACAACAAATACCCCGGATAATTAAATGAAGATTTACGCCTTCTTCTGCTGCTGTATATAATTTATTAATTAATTGGGGATCACTAAGTGAATTTACTTTTAGATAGATATACGCTTCTTTGCCTGCTTTTGCATTTTTAATTTCTATGTTTATCAATTGCGACAATTGCTCACGCATGGCAACGGGACAAAGCATTAAGGTTTTACATGCACGCAAATTTTGCATGCCTGGTTTTGGGTTTTCAAGATATTTAAATATACGATTAATGTCTGCCATCACGTGCCGGTTACTGGTAAGCAAACATTCATCTGCGTAAAGCTTTGCAGTCTTCTCATTTAAATTTCCCGTGCTCACAAATCCGTATTGAATTACTTTTTTCCCGGTGTTCTTTTTAATGATGCAAAGCTTTGCATGCACTTTCATATTAGGCACACCCAGCAAAACTTTCACCCCTTCTTCTTCTAATCTTTCTTTCCAAATAAGATTCGCTTCTTCATCAAACCTTGCACGCAACTCAAGCATTACAACAACCGTTTTACCATTTCTTGCAGCATTAATTAAAGCATTTACAACTTTAGAACTTGTTGCAAGCCTGTATGCTGTTATTTTAATGGTGGTAACTTCAGGGTCAATCGCAGCTTCACGTAAAAGATCAATTACCGAATCAAAAGAATGGTAAGGAAAATGCAGCATTACATCTTCCGTTAAAATAACATCGGTTACGCGGGTTGTGTGTTTAAGTAAAGGATGAAGTAAAGGCTGTTTCCTAATATTTTTTTGTTTGAATACATCAGGGAAATCCATAAAATGCCTGAAGTTATGTATACGTCCGCCGGGAATTATATTGTCTCTTCTTGAAAGATTAAGCTTGCGCATTAAATATTCCAGCAACCCGGAATCCATTTCTTTGTCATACACAAAACGCGTTGGTTTTCCAAGCCGCCTGTTCTTAATTCCTTTCTGAATTTTTTGTACGAAAGATGTGCTTAGATCATTATCAATATCAAGCTCTGCATCTTTCGTAACCTTAAAAATGTAAGAATCAAATTTGGTGTAATTGAAGTAAGAAAATATGTATTTGAGATTGAAACGAATTACATCTTCAAGCAAAATAATATGCTGCTGGTTATCGGGAGCAGGAAGTTGCACAAAGCGACCAACAATTCTGCTTGGCACTTCTATCAACGCATATTTTTGTTGATATGCCGTATCTTCTTTACGCATTACAACACCGAGATAAATACTTTTCTCCCGCAGGTAAGGCAACTGCGGCAAGCTTTCAATCATCAATGGAATAATATTCGAGCGAACTTCTTCTTCAAAAAACGTTTGAACAAATTGTTGTTGCTGCTTGTTTAATTTTTTTTCATTCACAAGAAAAACATTCTGCTCTTCCATTTCTTTTAAAATGCCTTGCCAAATGCGATCGAACTCGCTTTGTTGTTCCAACACAATCGTTTGAATGTTCTCAACAATTTGCGCAGGATTTTCTTCCAAATGCATATTGCCTTTTTTACCGCCGAGTTCTATCATGCGTTTTAACGTGGCAACACGCACACGAAAAAATTCATCCATGTTATTTGAATGAATACCTAAGAACCGGATTCTTTCACGCAACGGAACAGTTGGATCTGCAGCTTCCTGCAAAACCCTTGCATTAAAACTAAGCCAGCTTATATCTCTTGGAATTAAATTCTTCATAACAAAGAATCAAATATAAAATGTGGCGGGTTGCGCCAATATTAAGTTTTATTCGATTGAAAAATAAACTTAACTCAATTAATCTGTAAAAAGAAATTGTGTAAGTTGAATCAGAGACTTTTTATCTTTTCGATTATAGCTGTCGTAGAAAAATTTTGAATGATAGGATTGATAATAACGCGACCGCCATTTGCAATAACTTCTTTTGCACCAACCGTAGTTTCAATTGTGTAGTCGCCGCCTTTTACCAAAACATCAGGCATTATTTTTTTGATGAGTTCAAGCGGTGTGTCTTCTTCAAAAATTACAACCGCATCAACAATTAAAAGCGATGCAAGAATTAAAGAACGTGAATGCTGATTATTTATAGGCCGATGCTCGCCTTTCAATTTTTGAACGCTTGCATCAGCATTTACACCAACAATTAATATGTCCGCTTCTTTTGCAGCCTGTGATAAAGAATAGATGTGACCTTCGTGTAGAATATCAAAACAACCATTTGTAAAAGCAATCGTTTTTGATGTTGTTCTTTTAGCGTTAACCCAATATTCTATTTTATTAAACGGAATTATTTTTTGTTCAACAGCGCTTATGTTTTTCATAGTTCATTTTTAACAGCACTACAATTTATTTCCTTCTTTCGGAAACACCAACCACGGCTTAAACTTTTTTGCTTCTTCAAAATCCATCGTTGCATAAGAAATAACAATGATGATATCTCCTACAGCACCTTGTCGCGCAGCAGGTCCGTTTAAACAAACAGTTCCGCTTCCGCGCTTACCTTTTATAATGTATGTTTCAAGTCTTGAGCCGTTATTTACATTTACGATCTGCACTTTTTCATTCTCAATTATATTGGCTGCATCCATCAGGTCTTCATCTAAAGTTAAACTGCCAACATATTGCAAATTTGCTTCGGTGATTACCGCACGATGAATCTTCGATTTTAAAATTTCTATTTCCATGGCGGCGCAAAATTAGGGAACTTAATTTATTCGGTTAAATTGATAGTGAAAAACAGAAGAAAAACGCATTACGCCCAATTATTTTCACGACATATTCCAAGCATCAATCCGCGCAATTCTGCAAGTCCGCGCATTCTGCCAATGCATGAATAACCGGGATTTGTTTTTTTGTTTACGTCATCCAGCATCACATGTCCATGATCAGGACGGAAAGGTATTGATTGATCTATTTTTTGCTGAATTGATAAGACTTCTTTCATCACAGCATGCATATCTGTATCGCCATTTAAATGATCGGCTTCATAAAAATTTCCGGCTTCATCTTTTTTTGTATTGCGCAAATGAACAAAATGAATTCTGTCATCAATCATTCTTATCATTTGTACTAAATTATTTTTTCCGGATGCACCAAATGAACCTGTGCAAAAACAAAAACCATTTGCTTTGCTTTTTACTGCCGATAAAATAAAATCAACGTCTTCTGCTGTTGAAACAATTCTTGGCAAACCAAAAATATCAAACGGAGGATCATCTGGATGAATTGCAAGTTTAATATTATGTTCTTCGCAAACAGGAATGATTTGCTCGAGAAAATATTTTAGATGCGATCTTAAAGTTGAATGATCTATTTTTTTATAAGTCTTGATGCTTTTCAGCATTTCGGTAACACTTAATTTTTTTTCTCCGGGAATTCCAAATCGTATTGTTGCCGAAAGCTGTTTCAATTGCTGAGGTGAATATAAGTTGAACCGCTTTTGCGCTTCTGCTAAAACTTCATCAGTGTAACTATCAGCTGCATTTTTTCTTTTTAAAAGGTATATATCAAAAAGCGCCAAATCGTACCAGTTAAAATATAAAGCGAAAGAACCATCGGGCATTGTAAAGTTAAGATTGGTGCGCGTCCAATCGGCAACCGGCATAAAATTATAAGTAACAATTTTTATGTTGCATGCCCCAAGATTCCGCAATGTTTGTTTGTATTGCTCGATGTATTTTTTATAATCGCCTGTTTGCGTTTTAATAGATTCATGTACGGTTACGCTTTCAACAACATCCCATGTTAGACCGCTTGCTTCAATTTCATTTTTTCTTTTTTGAATTTCTTCAACTGACCAAACTTCGCCATGGGGAATATGATGTAATGCAGTAACGATGCCTGTTGCGCCGGTTTGTAAAATATCTTTTAACGTAACCGGATCACCAGGTCCGAACCATCTCCATGTTTGCTTGAGTTGCATGTAATGAATTTGCTGATTTGAAAATATGCTAAGCTGCTAATTAATCACACGCCCGAAAAAATATGAAAGCCACCATCAATACAAATCACTTCACCGGTCACAAACTTCGATGCATCACTCAATAACCAAATTAATGCGCCGTTCAATTCTTCGGGCTTGCCAAATCTTTTATAAGGTGTATTTCTAATTATATTTTCACCACGTTCTGTATAACTTCCATCTTCGTTGGTCAATAGATTTTTGTTTTGATGCGTAAGAAAAAATCCCGGCGCAATTGCGTTTACACGAATTGCTTCTCCATAACGATTCGCTGCTTCTACGCTCATCCATCTTGTATAATTATCGATTGCCGCTTTTGCCATTGAATAACCCAGCACTCTTGTAAGTGTTGTTTGGGCCGTCATTGATGAAATGTTTACAATACTGGCATTGCCACTCGCTTTTAATGCTTCGCCAAAAATAGAAACGGGCAACATCGTTCCAAATAAATTTAAATCAAATGCCTGGCGCATTGCTTCCATGTTAATTCCAAAAATATCGTCGCCTGGTTTGACTACACTTTCAGCAACAACGCCGCCGGCAGCATTCACCAAACCATCAATGCGACCAAACTTTTGCATAATGATATCTCTTGCTTTTAGCAAATCATTTTCGTTTAATACATCAGCCTTAATAAAAGAAGCTTCTTTATTTTTTTGCTGAAGCTTCTTTACCCTTTCATTTCCTACCCTTTCATTTCGTCCGATTAAAATAACGCTTGCATCCATATCTGCAACGCCTTGTACAAATGCTTCACCTAAAACGCCGGTGGCGCCGGTAATAACTATTTTTTTATTTGCGAGGCTAAACAGTTCCTGCATAATTATTGCTTAATTTGAAAATTTTAAATAGCAAAAGTATTTACAATGGTTTTATGTTTCGGAGAATTGTTATTAAGATTTGCGCCGGATGCGGCAAATAATTGGCTTGAAAAAAATATAATGGATGTTTATTTGGGCGGCGCTGAAATGAACGTAGCATCAGCGTTGGCGCAATGGCATGTTCCGGTTAGCTATTGCACAGTTTTGCCGAAAAACTTTTTATCTGATCAGCTTTTAAAAAAAATTGAATCGCAAAAAATTGATACATCAACTATCTCATTCAACGGTAATAAAATTGGAACCTACTATTTGTTGAAAGGAAAAGAAATACAAAACGCAGAAGTAATTTACGATAGAGCGCATTCTTCTTTTGCCGATGTTAAGCCGGGCATGATTGATTGGGATAAAGTTTTAAATGGCATACGATGGTTTCATTTCAGTGCCATCTCTCCTGCTTTAAGTGAAGGCGCAGCAATGGTGTGCGAAGAAGCCTTGAAGACCTGCGTTAAAAAAAATATTTTTGTTTCGGTTGATTTAAATCATCGCCCAAAACTTTGGCAATATGGTAAACAGGCAAAAGATATAATGCCGAATCTTGTGCAGTATTGTGATATGATAATGGGAAATATCTGGTCTGCAGAAACGATGCTGAATATTCCTGTTCAAAAAAATATTCACGAGATAAACACAAAAGAAAATTATGTAAACCAGGCAAGAAAAACATCTGAGAAAATTGCAGAACAATTTTCAAAATGTAAAGTTGTTGCAAACACTTTTCGATTTGATAAGACTGGTATAGAATATTACGCAACTGTTTTTAGTAATAAAAATTTTTATGTTTCATCAACTTATAAAACAAATACAGTAGTAGACAAAGTAGGCAGCGGGGATTCTTTTATGGCAGGATTAATTTATGGATTGTATAATCACTTGCCCTTTCAGCAGGTGGTTAATTTTGCAGCAGCGGCAGCATTTCAAAAATTATTTATAAAAGGTGATTGTATTAATAAAACAGCAGAAGAAATAAAATCGTTTATTCAAAATCATGACTAAAAAAGATTTAATACAGCAACAGATCTGCAAGGAAAAAATTATGCCTTTGTTTTACAATGACAGTATTGAAACAAGCATTGCTGTTTTAAAAACTTTGTATGAAGCCGGAATAAGATTGATTGAATACACAAACCGCGGTGAACATGCGCTGGACAATTTTATAGAATTGCGAAAAGTAGTGGACGATGAAATGCCTGAACTGAAATTAGGTGCAGGCACAATTAAAACAATTGTTGATGCACAACTTTTCGTAACTGCCGGTGCAGATTTTATTGTTTGCCCTGTGGTAAATGCGGAGGTTGGAAACCTTGTTCACAAGGCAAACCTGCTCTGGATTCCGGGTTGCTTAACGCCGACAGAAATTTTTACTGCGGAAAGTAATGGTGCAACCATTGTAAAAATTTTCCCGGGAAATATCTTAGGCGCAAATTATATTTCTTCAATCAAAGAATTGTTTCCTGGTCTTTCATTTATGCCAACCGGCGGCGTTGATTTGAGCAAAGAAAATTTAAGTGCATGGTTTAATGCCGGCGTTTGTGCGGTTGGAATGGGAAGTAAACTTGTAAGCAAATCAATTTTAGAAAATAAAGATTATAAAAAATTAAGCGTGCTTACAAAAGAAGTGCTGCAAATAATTCAATCGTTGTAATTATCTCAGCTTGTTTTAATTTCCAGCTCAACATCACCATCAACAGGATGACCAACACATGTAAGCACTAACCCTTGTTTCAATTCTTTTTCTGTAAGCACTTCATTATATGAATGCCAGACTTTTCCTTTGATACATTTTGCAACGCAACTTCCACAGCGCCCAGCTTCGCAACTGTAAGGTAAAACGATGTTCATTTTTTTTGCTGCCTGTAAAATTGAATTAGGATAATTAACATTAATGCTTAATGCTCTTCCATTTAAATTGATATGGGCTTTGTGCGAAGTTTTATCCGGTGGCAATGAATCGCGCTTGCGAATAGAATTAATTACGAAATCTTCGCGCTTAATATTATTTTTCGGAACATCATTTTCCTGTAAAGTATAAGTGCATAAACGCATGTACGATTCAGGCCCGCAGATATAAAAAAGTGTTTGTGAAAAGTTCGCAATGGAAAACGCACTCAAAAAATCGTCAATCAATCTTCTGTGTAAACGCGCTTTTGATAAATCAACAATATTGCTAAAAAGAAATTTAACATGAAATCTATTACTAAATTCTTGTTCAAGTTTTTTTAACTCATTTAGAAAAATAGTTTTTTCTGGCGAAGCATTACTGTATATCAAAACAACATTAATGTGCTCATGCGCATACAACAAAGTTTTTATTAAAGAAAAAATCGGTGTAATTCCGCTGCCGGCAGCAAACAAAAAAACCTGTTTATAATTCTCAATATCGCCAGGCAAAACAAAAAGTCCGCCTGCGCCGATAGTCAACAGCTCATCATTTATACTTGCATTATCAATTAATCTTCGTGAAAAAATTCCATTCTCAATTCGCTTAACACCAATTGAAATCGGTTCATTTAAAGCTGGCGAAGATGTAATAGAGTATGATCTTCTTATTTCTTCGTTGTGTGAGCGATAAACAAAAGTGAGATATTGACCTGGCTTATATTTTATTCCATGACCTTCATCAAAACAAAAAATTTTAAAGTCTTTTATTTCTTCCTGAATTTTTTTTATCCGAACTGTTTTATATAAATCTTCGCCGGCGTTCATGCAGTTAGATCAGCTATTCATATTTGATGAAGAAAGATTATTTTTTATGATGTACTGCCTGTTAATTTTTCTCAGCAGCCACAAAGTAACTATCACCCAAACAATTCCCAAACAAAAAGACGCCATTACATCGGTTGGAAAATGTGCCCGTAAAATAATTCTGCTAATGCCAATAATGATCGAAAAAGATAAAAGCAAAATTGTTGCGATCCATTTATAAATTCTTTTCAGTGTACCATTCCTGATGATAAAAATCAATATGCTAAAAAGAATAAAAGATGAAAGCGCATGCCCGCTTGGAAAACTATAAGTATAAATGCCTTTAATAATAGGAAGATCAGGGCGCTGACGATGAAAGATTGCTTTCAATGCAAACATCAGTGCATTACTTGTAATACCAATGATTGCAATATCAACAGCATTTCTGTATTTTTTTCTCACAATAAAATATCCAATTAAAACCACATAAGCAGGAAATAAAAATTGTACCGATCCAAAAAAACTAATGATCTCCATCGTACGAATTACATGTGGTGTAGCAAACTGGTTAAAAAAAGAAAAAACACTATCATCAATGTTTCGTTCTTTTCCTTCCACAACACCTTTCGCTAAAAACGCGAATACAAAAATGGAAATAAGAAAAAGTACGCCAACCAGCAGTACTTTCAATGAAATCAACTCGATTATTTTCTCTTTTTTACTTCTCATTTATTTCAATACAAAACTTAAAAATAAAATTGGTGCAACTATTGCATGTTCAAAACTAACATTCAAATTTTTTGCCATGACTTTTGTATTAATCATTTTCGATCTTAAAGATATTCCTGAAAATCTGCAAACACAGGAGATTAACGAATATGCTCCTGAAACTATTAACAGGGCTTATCCCGTTGCAACGCACGAAATAGTTACCAGGAAATATTATGATGAAAATTATGCAAAGATTAAAGATGCTATGCTTGCAAAAGGATATTCTGATAAAGCGCATACCACAAAAACACAGTTGCCGCACAATTGTCTTGTAAAAGATAACACCAGCCAGCAACAGGCAATTACAGATTTAATTGAAGTTGTAAAAAAATATAATGCGGCTTTACAAAATTATGTGGCAGTAACAGTAACTGGTTCTTACCAGGCAGATGCAAGTTTGTTGTAATGGTCTCAGCAGCCGCCCATCAGTGAATATTTATTCAGCTATAATTCGTGGAATTCTTTGTTCAAGCATCATCAGGTCAACCAACACCATTGCAGTTATGGCTTCCAGCACAACAGGCACACGCAACGCAATGCATAAATCATGTCTGCCTTTTACAGAAAATGGTTCAACTGTATTTGTTTCCCAATTTAATGTTTGTTGTTCTTTTGGTGTGGATGATGTTGGTTTAATGGCGATGCGAAAAACCAATTCGTTGCCGTTTGTAATACCACCAACAATCCCGCCTGCATGATTGGTTTTTGTTTTACCTGTTGCATCTTCAATGGCATCATTGTGTTCACTGCCAAACATTCTTGCCGCTGCGAAACCTGTTCCAAATTCAACACCACGCACTGCAGGAATTGCCATGACTGCATGTGCTAATAAACTTTCTGCGCTATCAAAAAAAGGTTCGCCTAAACCAAGCGGTAAATTATTTACACGACATTCAACAATGCCACCAATCGAATCTTTTGCATCAATTGCTTTTTGCAAACCTTTCTCTAAATCAGTTTCGCCACCAATTTCTAAAATGGTTGATTTAACAGAAATATCTTTCAATAATTTTTTTGCGATAACACCAATTGCAACCAGACACACAGTTAATCTTCCGCTGAAATGTCCGCCGCCGCGATAATCTTCAAAGCCGCCAAATTTTTTGCTTGCGACAAAATCAGCATGACCAGGTCTTGGCACCGCACGTTGCTTGGCATAATCAGTAGAACGTGTATTATTGTTTTCGAATAAAATAGTGAGCGGAGCTCCGGTTGTTTTGTTATTGAAAACACCGCTTTTAAAAATAGGAAGATCAGATTCTTGCCGCGGCGTTGTGCCTTTTTGTGTGCCGCCTTTTCTGCGTTCAATATCTTCTAAAAAATCTTCAACGGTTAAAGACAAACCAGCAGGAATGCCATCGATGTTTACACCAACACTTTCGCCATGCGATTCACCAAAAATGTTTACTCTGAATATGCGACCAAATGAATTCATAATTGTAAAAGTTCACGAAGCTGTGAAGAATTGTAAATTAAATTAGGAAATGATTTTTGCAACCCTTTTAAAAGTTTTTTATCGCCAGTCCATAAAATTGCTTTTAATGATAAAGCCAAACCAACAATTGGAGCATCAAACTCATCAATGTTTTTGCAAAGCTGAAATGCCTGAATAAGAAATGGATCGGGTATAAGATCGGTATTGATTACATTAATGTTTTTATAAACATTGAATTTTATTGCTTCAAATTCGTCTTTATCAAGCTTTGATAATTTTAAAATTCTGGATGTATGGTTAGCGATTTCAATTAACGAATAATCACTTAAATATAATGAAGCGTGAAATTTTAAGCTATCAAATAAATCGGCAATTCGTCCATCAGGTTTTATAAAGATGCTGATCAAAATATTAGTATCAACAACAACTTTCATTAATCAAGCTTTAACCTTTTTTTCAAAGCTTCGATTTTTGGTTTTCTTTCTTTTTTGATTTCTGCAACCAATTTATCTATATCTTTTTGAGTGGCTTTTGACTTACTTACGATTTTTTTGTATTCAACATAATCAATCAGCCTTTGTACATGTTCATCGTACAAGTTTTGGGGAATGCGAATTATAATATCTGTTTCTGCACTGTTCATACTTAAAATTACTCAAAATTCAATGATGCGCCAAGTGATTGTAAGTGCTTATAAAAATCAGGATACGATTTTTTCACTGCTTCAGCAACTTCAATTGTTGTTTCACCATCAGCGTTTAATGCAAGCACAGCACACATCATGGCAATACGATGATCATGATGTGAATGAACAGTTGCTGCTCGAATATTTTTTGTTCCTTCAATCAGCATAACATTGTCGTTCAACTCTACCTTAATATTCATCTTGCCTAATTCTTCCTGTATCGTTAATGCGCGATTACTTTCTTTATGCGTTAAACGATGCACGCCTGTAATTTTTGTTGTGCCGTTACAATTTGCTGCCAATGCAGCCAATGGCGGAAATAAATCCGGACAATCTGTTGCATCAAATTCAAAAGCCTTGCCGCCAACCCCTGAAGGGAAGACAGAAATTTCTTTCTCTGCTATCGAAATATTTGCGCCGCAATTTTCTAATGCTTCCAAGATTTTTTTATCAGCCTGGGTTGATGCAATATCTAAACCTGCAACTTTTACATTGCCGGCAATCGCACCCAACAGTAATAAAAATGCGCCACCGCTCCAATCACCTTCAACCGTGTAATCAACAAAATCATCTGTATCGATTACAGGTGTTTCATCAAAATAAAATTCTTCATAGTTACGATTCTCAGGAACTTTCAACAGAAAAGATTCCATTACGTTTAAAGTAAGATCAACATAAGGCTTGCTCTTTAAATTGTTCACCTTAATTGTAACATTCTTTGCATCAACCGCAGCATACGCCAACAATAAACCTGTAAGAAATTGCGAACTTAATGAGCCATCGATCTGGATATTTTTTGGTTGCAACGGTCCTTTTAATTTGATGGGAAGTCTTCCGTTGTTGGATGAAATTTGTACATCAAGCTGCGGCATCACTTCGTCAAAAAAATCCATTGGTCTTGTTAGCAAACTGCCTTCACCATTGATGGTCATCTCTCTTTTGCTTAAAGCAACAATTGGTGTAAACATGCGAATGCCCAAACCAGCTTCACCGTTATTCACAGCGTTTGAAACAGGATCAACTCCTTCGCTTGTAATTTTCAAACTTCCATCTTCCTGATCTTCCACTTCGGCGCCTAAAGTTTGTATTACATTCAATCCTGCTATATCATCATTACTCTTTCCGGGATTACGAATAATGCTTTCACCTTTTCTTACCAACGCCGCAGCACATGCACGCTGCATCGAACTTTTTGATGCTGGTGCATAAACGTTACCTGAAACTTTTGATGGCTGAACTTTTACAATCATTGTTTGAAAAACTCTTTTGTTACTTCAATTAATCCTATAATATGGGTATTGAACTCTTCTAATTCTTCCGCAGGCACCCAAAGTTCATTGTGAATTGCTCCGCCTACATTTTGTACTTCAAATTTTTTAAGATATTCAGCATCTATATTAAACTTTGTTACATGACCTGAACCGCTTGCATCAACGTTCCAGTCTCTTGCAATTTGAATAGCATATTCTTCATTCATCACAGGATAAAAAATAGGTTGCCAATCTAGCCGCGGCGGAAATTTTTTCCAGCCTGACTCTTTTATCAATGCTAATTCTTTCGGTCCAACGGGTCTATATAATGTAACCACCTTCAATTTTCTAATTGCTTAAAAATACTTTCTATTTCATCTATTGCAATTGCTTGCACAACAGCTTTACCGATCTTTTGTAACAGTACGTAATTGATCACATCTTTCACCTTCTTTTTATCAGCCTTCATAATATCAATTACTTTTTTTGCATTGTATGATTGATGAATTGGCAAACTATATTTTTTTATTAATTCAACAACACGTGTTGTGTCTTTAAAGTTTTGATATGATTCTGAAATCATACAAGCCATCACCATTCCAATTGCAACTGCATATCCATGTGAAAGTTTGTATGTATTTTCTATTGCGTGACCAAACGTATGACCGAAATTCAACAGCTTTCTATCACCTGTTTCAAACTCATCTTTAACAACAACATTTGTTTTTAATAAAGCATTGCGCTGAATTAAATCGCACAACAATGTTTTCTTTGATTGATATTTTTTTAAGTTGTTTGATTCGAGTTCTTTGAACATTGCTGCATCTTTTATGGAAGCATGTTTTATGATCTCTGCAAAACCATTCTGCCATTCAATTTCGGGAAGCGTGTTGAGAAAAATCAAATCATGCAGAATGAATGTTGGTTGATTGATTGTTCCAACCATATTTTTATAAACACCTACATCAATTCCATTCTTGCCACCGATTGATGCATCAACCAATGCAAGTATAGTAGTTGGAATAAAACCAAATTTTATTCCGCGCATAAAAACACTTGCTACATAGCCTGTAATATCTGTAACAACGCCTCCACCAACGCCAATCAAAGTTGTTTTTCTATCAGCGCCAAGTTGGATTAATTGTTTAATAATGGAATCAACTGTTGCCTGTGTTTTATATTTCTCGCCGGACTTTAATGTAATTACTTTCCAGTCTTTAAATCTTTTTTGATGAAGTTTGAAAACAGTTTCATCAACAAGAAATATAGATCGTTTTACATCAACAATTTCTTTAAGATGCGAAATACCGGCAGCGAAATAAAATGTTGTGGAAGATTTACTGAACTGTATTTTTTTAATAGTCATCTCACGCAAAGAAGCAAAGTTTGCAACAACGCAAACTCATTTTCAAATTTTCAAATTGCCGAATTGTCAAATTAATCATTCATCACTTTATTCTGATGATTGATACTTTCCATGTGTATCGCGTCAAAATATTTTGTAATGAATTCTCTGCTTAAACCAAGTTTCTCACCTTTTACATACGCTCTTTCCAAAATAGAATTCCAGCGATTGGTTTGAAGAATGGTTATGTTATTTGCTTTTTTATATTTACCAATTTCATCAGCAACTTTCATACGCTGACCAAGAATTTGCATCAACTCATCATCCAATTGATTTATCTGCTGACGCAATTTTTCCATTGTTGCATGAAACTCTTCACTTGCAACATCTTCTTTTCTCCAGCGAATGCTTCCAAGCATTTCAGCTAATTTTTCCGGAGTTACTTGTTGCTTTGCATCACTCCATGCATGATCTGGATCAATGTGCGATTCGATCATCAAACCATCATAATCCAAATCAATTGCTTTTTGCGCAACGTCTAATAAAATATCTCTGCGACCACAAATATGTGAAGGATCATTGATGATCATCATGCCGGGATTACGGCGTTTCATTTCAATTGCTAAATGCCACATCGGTGCATTGCGATATTCTGTATTTCCGTAAGAACTAAATCCGCGATGTATCAAACCAATTTGTTTGATGCCAGCTTTTGCAACACGCTCAACAGCACCTGTCCATAATTCAAGATCAGGATTGATTGGATTTTTAATTAACACCGGCACATCAACACCACGCAATGCATCTGCAACTTCCTGCACACTAAAAGGATTCACCGTTGTGCGTGCACCGATCCATAACACATCAATTTCAAAATGTAAAGCATCTTCAACCTGTTTACCAGTAGCCACTTCAACCGCAACGGGCATACCTGTAACCTGTTTTGCTTTTTGCAACCAGGGCAAACCTTTCGTGCCAATACCTTCAAAGCTTCCGGGTCGTGTACGCGGTTTCCAAATGCCGGCGCGCAACATATCAACCTTACCCGTTTTATGTAAACGCACAGCAGTTTCTAAAACCTGCTCTTCTGTTTCGGCACTGCACGGTCCGGAAATAATTAATGGTCTCTTATTCCACACAGCTTGTGTTGCATCTTTTGTTTTCGCCTCGGTTGCTTCCATCATAATGAAGTTTTGTTTCTTGTTATTAAGGCGACAAATTTAATTACAAATGATGACTTTAGATTTTATAAACTGAAGATTTATATGAATACTAACTTAACGATTGTTAGTTTAATCAACAATTACTATAACTGTTTTGCAATTTGTTTTAGCTGTACATCATTATATAATTGCGAAGCTTCATTCTGTTTTACGATGTACAATAATGCTTTTGCAAGATCATCTGAATTGA
>DASZUY010000015.1:0-9083 GCA_035547495.1 Parafilimonas sp.
AGATGAAATTCATGAGATTCTTAAAACAAAAAAAGAAGTAAAGACTTTCGTAAATCAATATCATCCGCGTTTTGGATATGGGGCAACTGAAATTTACTTTAATGTATAGTTTCAAAATAAAAAAGCGTAACAAGTTTCCTCATTACGCTTCTTTGTTAACTCTTAAAAATTACACAGCAACTTCTTCCTGGCTTTTATTAAATTTTTTACGTATGATGTTTAACGCAGCGCCGGCTTTAAACCATTCTATCTGCTGATCGTTATAAGTATGATTCACTTCAACACTATCTGTTTCGCCGTTTTCATGATGCAATAAAACAGTAAGCGGAACGCCCGGCGCAAATTCTTTCAATCCAATAATATCAATCGTATCATCTTCCTGCACTTTATCATAGTCATCTTTGTTTGCAAATGTTAGTGCAAGCATGCCCTGCTTTTTTAAATTGGTTTCATGTATGCGCGCAAAACTTTTTACGATGATCGCACGGACACCTAAAAATCTTGGCTCCATTGCGGCATGTTCGCGTGAACTTCCTTCGCCATAATTTTCATCACCTACTACAACCGTTCCTATGCCTGCTGCTTTGTATGCGCGTTGTGTTGCAGGTACAGAACCATATTCACCGGTCAATTCATTTTTTACAGAATCAGTTTGATTGTTGAAATAATTAACCGCACCAATTAAAAGATTGTTTGAAATATTGTCTAAATGTCCGCGGTATTTTAACCACGGTCCTGCCATTGAAATATGATCGGTTGTGCATTTTCCTTTTGCTTTAATAAGCAGCTTTAAGCTTTTCAGATCAGTGCCTTCCCATTCAGCAAAAGGAGCAAGCAATTGTAATCTTTGCGAGTTAGGATCAACTTCAATTTTTACATGGCTGCCATCTTCTGCAGGTTGCTGATAACCCGGATCATCCACTTCAAAACCTTTGGGCGGTAATTCATAGCCGTGCGGCTCACTCAATTTTACATTTTCACCTTTATTATTTTTTAATGAATCGGTTAAAGGATTGAATGCGATCGTTCCTGCCATTGCCATTGCGGTTACCACTTCCGGCGATGCAACAAAGGCATGTGTTGATGCAAGCCCATCATTACGCTTTGCAAAATTTCTATTAAAAGAAGTGATGATGGTATTTTTACGATTAGGATCATCAATGTGCCTTGCCCATTGACCAATACAAGGTCCGCAGGCGTTTGCCAAAACAATACCGCCCACGCTTTCAAAATCATTTATAAAGCCATCCCTTTGTATTGTGAAACGAACTTGTTCTGAACCCGGAGTGATAGTAAACTCGCTTTGCGTTTTCAAGCCTTTGCTTACTGCATCTTTTACAATAGAAGCGGAACGGCTGATATCTTCATAAGAAGAGTTTGTACAACTTCCAATTAAAGCAACTTCAAGTTTTGCAGGCCAACCATTTTTTTCAACAGCTTCTTTCATTTTTGAAATCGGCGTTGCAAGGTCTGGTGTAAAAGGTCCATTTACATAAGGCTCGAGTTCGCTTAAGTTTAATTCCAAAACCTGGTCATAATATTTTTCCGGATTTGCGTAAACTTCTGCATCGGGACGAAGATGTTCTTTTATGCCATTTGCCAGTTCAGCAATGTCTGCACGATTCGTTGCTTTCAAATATTCAGACATCTTTTCATCATACGCAAACAAAGAACATGTTGCACCAATTTCTGCACCCATGTTACAAATGGTTGCTTTACCTGTTGCACTAAAACTATCAGCACCTTCACCAAAATATTCTACAATTGCGCCGGTTCCACCTTTCACAGTTAGTTGTCCGGCAACCCAAAGAATAATATCTTTTGCACTTGTCCATCCGCTTAATTTTCCTGTAAGTTTTATACCGATGAATTTTGGCCATTTCAATTCCCACGGCAAGCCTGCCATTACATCGCACGCATCTGCGCCGCCAACGCCAATTGCAATCATACCAAGCCCGCCGGCGTTTGGCGTGTGACTATCTGTACCAATCATCATTCCACCCGGGAAAGCATAATTTTCTAAAACCACCTGGTGAATAATTCCCGCACCAGGTTTCCAAAAACCAATTCCATATTTATCAGAAACTGAAGAAAGAAAATTATAAACTTCTTTGTTCACATTTAATGCAACAGCAAGATCTTCTTTAGCGCCAACTTTTGCCTGAATTAAATGATCGCAATGCACAGTGGATGGCACTGCAACTTTTGGCCTGCCGGCTTGCATAAATTGGAGTAAAGCCATTTGCGCAGTTGCATCTTGCATAGCAACACGATCGGGCGCAAAGTTTACATAGGTTTTACCGCGTTCAAAAACTTCCGGCGTTTGTTCCTGGGATAAATGTGCAAATAAAATTTTTTCAGATAACGTTAAAGGGCGATCAAGTAATTTTCTGGCTGAAGCTATTTTGTTTGGTATTTCATTGTATACCTTTTTAATCATTTCTATGTCAAAAGCCATGTGGAGAAATTTTTGTTTTAATCCAATTGAATGTTTGCAAATTTACATTAAATGAGCTATAAAATTTTTTAATACCGTATCTCTAACCGCAATTAAAATCTTAATAGCATTATTTCTAACCTGTGCGAATAAAAAATTTTTACGTATTTAATGAACGGATAATTTTTTTTATATTGCAATCATGTACAAACTAAAACAACTCATTGAGTGGCGCTTATTTGGCGTGTGTGAACCTTTAGGAGAACGACTCGGTATTTCCAGCAGCCGCATTCGAATGTGGTTCATATATATTTCTTTTTTAACCCTGGGATCACCAGTTATCATTTACATGGTAATGGCCTTTTGGCTAAACATAAAAAAATATATTCTTTCTGCTAAACGTAACCCACTTAAATATCTTTAAAAGCAGATATTTTGATAAAGATTGAATATTCACACACTAACTACAATAATCTTTTCCGGCACCTTACAAAGCTGCTGAATTTAAAAGTAAAGGATAACACCGGAATATTACCTGCATCTGTAGGTGATGGAACTATACAATTAATAAATCTTCAAAACGGCATACAGATTATTTTGTTTGATTACATGCTTAAGGAAGATGTTATTTACCACAGAAAAAAAACAACACAGAATTATTATATAATGCGCATTGATGAAGTTGCCGGTGAAAATGAAAATTCCAAAGCAGCTTTATTTTTTTCTGATGCAAGCACAGAATGGTATTACATGGCGCCCGCAAATGTGCGTTTAAAAACCATGCACATTCTGTTTTCAAAAAACTGGTTGCAGGAAATATTAATTAATGAACCAAAAGGAGAAGTGCTTATATCTAATGTACTTTTATCAAGCACCATATATCATTACGAAATATTAGATTCAGAATATAAACGCCTGCTTACACACATAACAAATCGCACAAAAGATTCTGCTTTCGAGCATTTGATAATTCATAACACAATTATGTTTATTATCGAACGCTTCTTTACAAGGCATTATAAAAAAATCTCGGAAGAGTATAAACCGCTTAAAGCATCTGCAGATGAAATGCAGCGTTTAAAAACAGTAGAGTCAGAAATATTAAAAGATTTTTCTTATACGCCGCCAAATATTAACCAGCTTTCACGTATGGCTGCTATGAGTCCTTCAAAATTAAAGTTGATATTTAAAGAAGTGTTTGGCATGCCCGTTTATCAATATTATCAAAAGCACAGAATGCAAAAAGGAAAGGCAATGCTCATCACACAAAAATATTCCGTTAAACAGGTTGCTGCTGAATTAGGTTACACGCATGTAAAAGATTTCAGCAAAGCTTTTCAAAAACATTTTGATCAATTTCCTGATGAACTCATTAACTAAATAACATTGCATCTCGAATACAATACATATAATAGTATAAACATTCTGCATGCCTTTGGCAATCTTTGCGGTGTTCGTGCAGATAATAATAAAATAATTATCCCTAATACCTGCGGCGAAGGATTTATGCAGGCGTTTAATTTCAATTCCGGTATTTCTGTTTTGGTTTCGGATATAACGATGAAAGAAGACCTGGATATTAAACGAAATCAGCATGCATCTTCTCAATATTTTACGCTGCTGTTTAATGAACTTGCAGAAAAAACAAGTCATGACTATAATGAGAAATTAGCATTTGATAAGTTTGATCTGCGAAAAAAAATCGTTCGGTTATCAAGTTCACTCATTCCTTCAAACAGCATTTTACCGGCGAGTTCGCGCATACAAAGTGTATATATCATTTTTAATAAACAGGCGCTGCTGAACTTTATTGATTTTAAAACTGCAGAGGAATTCATCAATCTTTATTTTTCAATTTATGTAAAGAAAAGTTTTCTTGCACCGATGAATGCAGAATATCGCTGGATTATACAAGACCTGCAGCATGAGGTGGCAAAACACCCGTTACAAAACTTGTTTGTTGAGAACAGGATAATGTTACTGATTGAAAAATTTCTTTACAACTTTATGGTGCGGGAAAAACACACCGGCAAAAAATTACAATTTAAAGAAGAAGAACTGAGCCGTTTAGTGAAAGCAGAAAATATGCTGCTTGCAGATTTTTCTAAAACAGCACCTACAATAAATGTATTGGCAAAAGCTTGTGCGATGAGCCCCACTAAATTTAAAAATGATTTTAAAACGCTGTACGGATTACCGGTTTATGAGTATTATCAAAAAAACCGGATGGCGTATGCGCGCACATTAATTCAGCATGGAGAAAATTCCATCAAGCAGGTCGGCATGATGGTCGGCTACAGCAATCTCGGTCATTTTGCAGCTGCATTTAAAAATGAATATAACATGTTACCCAGTGAGTGGCTGCAGGCAAACCGTTTGCATCCTGTTACCAATGAAGAACCCAAACCAAACGTGTCTTTATAATGCTTTTCTAAGTTTTACTAACTGTTCTAATAATGGCTCCAGCAAATCAAGTTGTAACATATTGGCACCATCGCTCTTTGCAATTGAAGGCTTTGGATGTGTTTCAATAAATAATCCATCTGCGCCTGCTGCAATAGCAGCTTTTGCAATGGTGCCGATGAGTTGCGGATTTCCACCAGTAACGCCGCTTGTTTGATTGGGTTGTTGCAAACTGTGCGTGCAATCCATTACAACAGGAACGTTGTGTTGTTGCATCCAGGGAATGTTGCGATAATCAACAACCAGGTCCTGGTAACCGAATGTATTGCCGCGTTCAGTTAAAATAACTTTGTTGTTGCCTGCTTTATTAATTTTTTCAACAGCAAACTTCATAGAAGGCCCGCTTACAAACTGACCTTTTTTTACGTTTACAATTTTTCCTGTATCAGCAGCAGCAATCAAAAGATCGGTTTGCCTGCATAAGAAAGCCGGTATTTGCAGTATGTCGATATATTTTGCAGCGAGCGCTGTTTCATCATGTGCGTGTACATCACTTGTTACAGGTAAGCCAAATGTTGTATTTATTTTTTTAAGAAGTTGCATCGCAGCTTCATCACCAATACCTGTAAAAGAATTTGCACTCGTGCGGTTTGCTTTTCTATAACTCGATTTAAACACATAAGGAATTGCAAGCCGCTTGCAAATGGCTGAAACCTTATCAGCAACTTCCATTAATAATTCTTCACTTTCAACAACACAAGGTCCCGCGATCAAAAAGAAATTATTTTCGTCGTACTGTTGATTTGCAAACAACGCTTTTAAAAATTGTGGTAACATGCCGCGAAAGTACGAAGTATGATGTACGAAATATGAACCGCTAATTTGCGCATTTGTGAAATTGATTAAGCCATTACATTTGCAAGATCAGCCAACTTAGCTCAGATGGTAGAGCAGCACATTCGTAATGTGCGGGTCGTCAGTTCGATTCTGATAGTTGGCTCTAAAGCTTATGAAAAAAATTCTACCATTTTTGATTTTTATTTTTTTCAACACTTATGCAATCGCTCAAAGCAACAAGCAAAAAATTGATTCTGTAAATTCTCTTGTTGTAAAATATTTCAATGCTAAAAATGCAGATTCGCTATATGCACTCAGTGGCGACGCATTTAAATCCCAACTCAGCGCAGATCAATTCAAACAAATCTGTAACAACAATCTTTTTCCGCTGGGTATAATGCAAACAACTTTTGAAAGCAATACCAGCGGCATCAATAAATACAAAGCAGTTTTTTCAACAGGTACCATACTCGCATTGTATGTTAGTCTTGATGATAAAGACAAACTTTATACTTTTTTATTCAAGCCATATATTGATGAAACAAATAAAAAAACAAGCGTTGCTACTAACAATAGCTTAAGCAGTGTTTTGGATAAAGCGGTTGACAGCATTGTAAAACCTTACATTACACTTGCAGCAACATGTGGTTTAAGCATTGGTGTTCTTAAAAATAATGCTATGCACTTTTATGGATATGGTGAAACTACAAAAGGTGATAAGCAAATTCCGGATGAACACACTTTGTATGAGATCGGTTCTATTACAAAAACATTTACTGCTATTTTATTAGCTGATGCAGTGAACAACGGCAAGATAAAATTAGATGATCCTGTAAATAAATATCTGCCTGATTCAATTCCTCCGCTTCAATACGATGGCTCGACTGTAACAATAGAAATGCTTTCAAATCATTCTTCGGGTATTCCACGCATGCCAAACAATTTTGATGATGTAGCAACAGACTCATTGAATCCATATAAAAGCTACGATGAGCAAAAGCTATTTAGTTTTTATAAAACATTTAAACTTAACCGCAAACCTGGAACGCAATATGAATATTCAAATCTTGCCGCGGCAACATTAGGAATTATACTTGAACACGTCTATCATAAAAGCTTTGAAGAACTGGTAACAGAAAAAATTTGTGCACCATTGCGTATGAACAATACGCATCAATTTATATCTGCAAATGATTCTGCACGTGTGGCAACCGGTTATAGCGAGAATGGCGAATACAATGGTCCGTGGGATTTTGAAGCATTTGCGCCAGCCGGTTCATTACGTTCTGATGCAGCCGACATGCTGATGTATGCTAAAGCAAATTTGGGTGATGCGCCATCTGCTTTAAACAAAGACATACAGCTTACGCATGTAATTACTTTTACTGATGGGGGAAATAAAGTTGCGCTTGGCTGGCACTACATAAAAGCAGGCAATGATGAAATACTTTTTCACAACGGCGGCACAGGCGGTTACAGGAGTTACCTGGGTATTAACCTAGATAAAAAAATTGCTGTTGTTATTTTATCCAATACTGCCATCAGTGTTGATGACGTGGGCAACGAATTGATGAAGTGGATGGAGAATAATTAGTAAATATTTTTCCAGCATCTAACCTAATTAATTTGCACATGCAATTTTTTTCATTGCATCTTATCTTCGCAGGCATAAATAAACTAGATGAGCACAAAAAAATATTTTCACTCGCTTGCATTCATAGTTTCTTTTTTTATTGTTGATATTTCTTATGCACAAACGCCGCCTGTATATAACAGTGCAGACATTTATCTTCAGTTAAAAAAATTAAATGTGCTCGGTAGTGTATTGTACATCGCTGCACATCCCGATGATGAGAACACGAGATTGCTTACTTATTTCTCAAAAGAAAAATTATATCGCACAGGTTATATGAGTTTAACGCGTGGCGATGGCGGACAGAATTTAATAGGCGATGAGCAGGGCGTCGATTTAGGTTTAATAAGAACGCAGGAGCTTTTAGCGGCAAGAAGAATTGACGGAGCAGAACAATTTTTTAGTCGTGCCTATGATTTCGGTTTTTCCAAAAGTCCCGATGAATCATTGCGTTTATGGAATCACGATAAAATCTTAAGCGATGTTGTTTGGGTAATAAGGAAATTTCAACCCGATGTGATCATTACCCGTTTTCCCGGCGATGCAAGAGCCGGTCATGGTCATCACTCAGCTTCTGAAATTTTGGCCAAGGAAGCATTCACTGCTGCTGCAGATCCAAATAAATTTCCTGAACAATTTAAATATGGCGTAAAACCATGGCAGGCAAAACGCATACTTTGGAACACGTTTAATTTCGGTGGCAATAATACAACGAGCAACGATCAATTTAAAATGGACATCGGTATGTATGAGCCCTTGCTCGGAAAAAGTGCAGGTGAAATTGCAGGCGAAAGTCGCAGCCAGCACAAGAGCCAGGGTTTTGGTGCATCAAGACAAAGAGGAGAGGCGTATGAATTTTTTTCATTAACCGCCGGTGCGCCGGTTAAAGACAGTTTGTTTGATGATGTGAACACAACCTGGCAACGTGTGCAGGGAAGTGATGGAATTGAACAACAGGTTGATAAAATTATAAACAGCTACAACTTTGAACATCCCGAAAATTCTGTGCATGATTTAGTTGATTTATATAAATCAATTCAGCAATTGCCGGATGGCTATTGGAGAAATAAAAAGTTAGATGAAGTAAAGCAACTCATTATTGAATGCAATGGAATATTTATTGAAGCAACGACACCAAATGAGTTTGCAATTCCCGAACAGGATTTTACAGTTCAGTTTTCTGTTGATAAAAGATTACCGAATGATGTGCAGTTGAAAAAGGTAGAGCTGCTGAATTTTGATTCAACTTTCAATACAAATTTGCCAACCGATATCAACGTAAATTTTGAAAAGAATTTTTTTGTTGATAAATCGACACCGATCACACAACCTTACTGGCTGGAACATCCTTTGGATAGTATTGGAACTTTTACCGTTAATGATCAGCAGTTGATTGGCAAAGCGCAAAGCGATCCTGCATTTATCGCGGCGCTTACATTTAATGTTGATGGTACAGATATTACAATCGATAAACCGGTTCAGTATAAATTCACCGATCCTGTAGAAGGCGAAATGTATGAACCGTTCATCGTGATAAACCCGGTAAGTGTTTCATTACAACCTGCTGTTGTACTCACAAACATCAAACAGGATAACACAACAATAAAAAATGACGAAGCACATGCGCAGATTAAAAGTTTTATCGAATCACCCAAAACAAGAATGCAATTATTTTTTGTGCAGGGTAACGATTCAACATTAATAAAAGATACAACCGCAAATCTCCAATACAACAGCGTTTTTGATTTCAATTTTTCGCTAAGCAAATTTTAT
>DASZUY010000016.1:0-5831 GCA_035547495.1 Parafilimonas sp.
AATGGTGCTATCATTATCAAAAAGAAAATGATAATACCTGAAGCAACCAACCGCGAAGAATATATAAAGATGACCGTGTTTCAATATATGATTGGCAATACAGATTGGTCAATTCCTTATTTGCATAATATAAAATTAATATCACCAGATTCAACCCGCGTTCCATACACTGTGCCGTATGATTTTGATTATTCAGGCATCGTAAATACGCCTTACGCAATACCGCCGGAAGAGCTGGGGATAAGTTCTGTTAGACAGAGATTATATCGCGGTTATTGCATGCCTTACACTGACTTTGATAACACCATCGAATTATTTAATAAAATAAAGGATGATGTTTATAAAGTATATACCAGTTGCAATCTTTTATCGCCCCGATATATTAAACAAACAACAGACTATCTCGACGATTTTTATAAAGTTATTAATAATCAAAAATTAAGAAACTACGAGTTTACAAAACATTGCAGTGATGAAAGCAGAAGAATTGTAATTAAAGGTTTAAATACTACTACAGATTAATTGCAGAAAAAAATTGAAGATCATCTAAGCTCAAACGTATTAGCGTTACAATAAGAAATGAATCTTTTTACAATGCCATTTTTCTTCGCCTGGTCTATTTGCATCTTTTTATCGTAACAATCGCAGCCGCCATTAACAGGTGAAGATGAGTTTACAGCTTTTGCATACGGTGAAGCAAGCGCTATAACTGTTGCAATAATACATGCACACAAAAAAAGGAATGATATATTTTTTACAGAGCGGATAGCAAGATGGTTTTAAAGTACGAATTTAATCGTAAAAAAGAGTGGCTTATAATTTCCGGTGTTAAAAAATAGTGAAGTAAGTTTTATGAGCAAGAGTTTAATTAATGGCTTTGTTTTTAAATTGTATTAGGTTTGTGCGTTTAAAAAAAGCTGCCATGAACGAAAAATTTGTACAAAGAATTTATTCGGAATTAGAAGAAATAGAAAATTCAGGGTTACTAAAAAAAGAACGCATTATTACAAGCCCTCAAGGCGCAGAGATTACTGTTAACGGAAAAAAAGTTTTAAACTTTTGCGCTAATAATTATCTCGGGTTGTCCTCTCATCCAAAAGTTATTGAAGCTGCACATAAAGCAATTGAAACACATGGTTACGGTTTAAGCAGCGTGCGTTTTATTTGCGGCACACAGGATATTCACAAAGAACTTGAACAAAAGATCGCAAATTTTTTAGGCACTGAAGATTCGATTTTATACTGTGCAGCTTTTGATGCCAATGGTGGCGTATTTGAGCCTTTATTTAATGAACAAGATGCAATTATAAGCGATGCATTAAATCATGCTTCTGTTATTGATGGTGTGCGTTTGTGTAAAGCACAGCGTTACCGCTATGAGCATAACAATACGGAAGACCTTGAAAAAAAATTATTAGATGCAGCGCATTTGCGCAGCCGCATAATTGTTACCGATGGTTCATTTAGCATGGATGGAACAATTGCACAATTAGATGTGATTTGTGATTTGGCAGATAAGTATGATGCTATTGTAATGATTGATGACAGTCATTCAACCGGCTTTCTTGGTAAAACAGGAAGAGGTACACATGAATATAAAAATGTGATGGGAAGAGTTGACATTATAACCGGCACATTAGGCAAAGCGCTTGGTGGAGCAAATGGTGGATTTACCAGTGGCAGAAAAGAAATTATTGAAATGTTGCGGCAACGTTCACGCCCATATCTTTTTTCAAACACATTGGCGCCAGCAATTGTTGGCGCTTCTATTGCCGTGTTTGATATGCTTACTGAAACAACTGCGCTTCGTGATAAACTTGAACGCAACACAAAATATTTCAGAACAAAAATTACTGAAGCGGGTTTTGATATAAAACCGGGAGAACACCCTATTGTTCCGATAATGTTATACGACGCAGTAGTTGCACAAAATTTTGCAACAAAGTTGTTAGATGAAGGAATTTATGTAATTGGATTTTTTTATCCTGTTGTTCCTAAAGATCAGGCAAGAATAAGAGTTCAGTTAAGTGCTGCCCATGAAACAGAACATATTGATAAAGCTGTTGAAGCCTTCACTAAAATTGGAAGAGAGTTGGGTGTATTAAAATAACATTATAATAAGCCAACCAGCTTTGCATACGTAATCATCCCGGTTGTATCTATACAATTTGTTTTTTCAAGCAAATGCCTGCGATGTGTATCAACCGTATGAGAGCTTACAAATAGTGCATTTGCGATCTCTTTACTGCTTTTTCCTTCAGCCAAAAGCGATAAAACTTTTTTCTCTTGTTTTGATAAAGGCTGAACCGGCTCAATACAATCTCTGTCAAAATTAAAACGCCACCATTTTATTTCATTGGGTGCTGTAATCACCAGATTACATGTTCTGTTTTTCTTGAGATAAGTAACATTATGAACATGACCAAGAAATAACACAGGTGCGCCTCCTTCATCCGTTTCTAAACAAACAGTTTGTTGTAAAAAATGAAAATATTCTCCGGTATATTTTTTATAAACGCCTTCAAGGTTCGCAATAATTTGATCTCTGTTATCAGGTTTTACATGTTCAAATAAATAACCAAGCGCTTTCTCCTGTAATAAAAGCAAGGCGCGAAGATAATCCGGATGCATTTTGCTCATGGTAAATTCAAACCCGTTTTCTGCGAGGTACAACGCCGCATCGTAACCCGCAACTTTTCTTTTATCAACTACATAAATAAAGCGTTTTATTATTGTGTTGTATATAAAAATGAACACTGCGTTTTGTGTAGAAATTTGTTCAAGTAAAGGAATGAGGTTTTGCCAATTCTCTTTGAATGAGGCAATAAATTGAATACTCGGTTTTCTTTCATTTAATGGTTTATACCAGTATTGATTGATTTTTTCATGTAGAGATTTGTCAGGCATCGGATTGCTTTATCTATTAAAAATACTCAATTTGAGTATTGCTTTAGTGCTGACTATACAAGTATTTTTAGTTAGTTTTTTTGACAATAATAATCTTTCAATTAAGTATTAGAAAATAAAGCCGTTGCAAATCGAGTATATGAAAAGTAGTTACAAATTATTTTTGAATGCCTGGGTTTGGGCATTGGTTTTTTTGGTTTCACTTTTAAATGTTTACTTCTGGATAATAGTAATTAAGCATTTTTAATGGATAATCTATCTAATAAACTCATTATCCCGAACTCACAATCCTAACCCTTTTAAATAGGCAATTATAACACAACTGCGTTATTAATGATCTATTGAAAACGCTCATTTTTATTTCAACTTAGCATCATCGCAATTATCAACATTATTAATTAAACTGTGAACAACTTATGTAAACACATATTAAAAACTTTTTTAAATTTATTGATAGCAAGTAAAAGACCTTTTAACGATTGTTTCTAAGCAGTTTTTATCTTATCATACATTAATTTACTTAGTAACTGAAAATATAAACCTGCGCATAGCCCCATCACACCATATGAAGAAAAATATTTTGTCCTTTTTTTTAATGATAATACCTGTGCTGGTGTCTTCTGTGGTATTATTTATTATAATCCTTTTTGTGTCGATATATAAAGCCATCAAATTTATGGTGACGCAATTTTTTGGTTTGATAAAAACGATGAATAAAAAAAATAAATTTGAGTTGACGGCCACTGCAGCCTCGCTTGAAACTAAAAGTTTAATGTCAAAAATTTCACACACAGAAAATTAATTTCAAATGTTATGTTTTGTGTTTAGAAATTTAAAGACTTAGCGTAATAAAATTTATATGCACCTTTGCGCCATTATTAATAACGAAGCGCAATAGCTCATGAACAAGTCTTCTTTCGGATGCATTTTTTCTTGTTTCGTATTCATCTTATTTTCTTCATGTACATCAAATAACATTACTACCGATAATAGCTTAAAAAAATATTTTGACCAGTATCATGTCACGGGAACATTTGGCATGTTTGATAACGGTCACGCACATTTCACTATTTATAATTTACACAGGTATGCAGATAGCGCGTATTTGCCTGCATCAACATTTAAAATTGTAAACTCACTTATTGGTTTACAAACCGGTATTATATCAAGCGAAAAAATGGTTATTCCGTGGGACGGAGTTGTTCGTGCAAATGCAGCCTGGAACAAAGACCTTACAATGGAAGAGGCGTTTAAATTATCGGCAGTGCCCTACTACCAGGAAGTAGCAAGAAGAATAGGAAAAGATACCATGCAGCGTTGGCTGGATAGTTTAGGTTATGCATCAAAATATGGCCGTGCTGAAATTCATAACGACATTGATTCTTTTTGGTTAGATAACAATATAAAAATTACTGCTGATGAAGAACTCGGGCTCGTAAAAAAATTATACTTCGATCAGTTGCCTTTTCAAAAACGTGCACAGGAAATTGTAAAAAAAGTAATGCTGCAGGAAGACAATTCAAATTATAAACTTAGTTACAAAACAGGTTGGGGTTTTAGAGAGAATGGAAATTCAATCGGCTGGATTGTTGGCTGGGAAGAAGAGAACCTGCATCCTTATTTTTTTGTTTTGCAAATTGAAGGTCCACATAACATGGATATGCAAAATATTCGAACTTCCATCTTAAAAAACATTCTTTCACAGTACGGGTTTTTCAAAGGGAAAAAATAATTACTGATAAATTGTCATCAGGAATTTCATCTTTTGCAAAATCGCCCTTTAAGTATATAGTTGCCTCACAATAACTTAACAATTCAACCCTCTAACTGGTTAGCAAGACCTTACACAAATAAAGCTAACGTTAGTTAGCAGTAATTGCACTCAAGTTAAGGTTACTTTTCCATGAAATAAGTATTGTAATGTGTACGTTAAACACATTGGATGCAAATTTGATGATTGTTTGTTCATTATGAATAGAATATTTATGAATGAGGATTTAAAAAGAAAAGGATTAATAATGAACGACAGAATAATGAAAAAGATAAAGAACATTGCTTTTGTAGCAAGTGATAATAAAAATTCAGAACTAATTGAATGGTCTTATTTCAATAGAGACTTGTTATTAAAACATGAGATCATTGCAACAGGTTCTGCAATAAAAATTTTAGAAGGCACATTAAATAAGCCGGTAACCAGATTCATTAGCGGCCCGTTGGGTGGTTACAGAATGCTGGCTGATATGATTGCAGAAGGCAAGATTGATATACTTGTATTTTTTACTTCGGATGAATTTCAGCATAAAGATTTTGAAATACTGATGGAAAGTGTAAAAGACAATAACGTAATCATTGCTTTTAATAAAACTTCGGCGGACTTTATATTTAAGTCGCCGTTAATGAGCCAGGAATATTTTGTAAAAAAACCCGCAACAGCTTTACAAAAAAAAGATAACGCCGCAGTAAAAAATGAAAGGCCAAAAGTTATTCGTATTAAAGCGGCTTAATAAATTTTTATGAACATTTCCATACCTGTAAACACAAGAGTATACAGGATTGCTGTAAGTATATTCTTTTTTATCTCGGGTCTTGTTGTTTCAACCTGGGCGAGCAGAATTCCTGATATTAAAAATGCTTTGCACCTAAATGAAGCGCAATTGGGAAGCGTTTTATTTGCAATACCTGTTGGGCAAATTATAAGTTTGCCATTATCGGGCTGGCTCGTTTCAAAATTTGGAAGCAGGCAATTAGTTATTGCTGCTGCAATATTTTTTCCACTAACATTAATTCTGCTTGGCTTTACTACAACTGTTTGGCAATTGGTTCTTGTGTTATTTCTTTTTGGAATGTGGGCAAACCTTATAAATATTGCCATGAACACGCAAGCTGTAGGTGTTGAATCTTTATATGGAAGATCAATCATGGCC
>DASZUY010000017.1:0-13706 GCA_035547495.1 Parafilimonas sp.
AAATATTACAGTAGAAAGTATCGCGTTTCCCTGAATTGCTTACAGTTTTTGGTGAGCGCTAAAATTTTCGCATTAAACGTATTTCAATTTGAAATATCAGTTGAATTTCTTCTGTATAAAATGCTTTGATGAGACGAAGCAGGAATAGAAAATTACTTGTTCTTTCCTTCAAGCTTATCGCAATATTCAACAGAACCTAAACGAAATTTAATTGGAAAGCCTGTTAGTTTTTGTACCTGTAATTCTTTACTGCAGAAAAAAGGCAATTGCTTTGCATAAAAATTTCCGGGTATGGAATTGGGCAAGGGCGGGTTTAAAAAATAAATGTTTTTATACAACTGCGGCGGAATCATTTTTTTTTCTTTTGAAGAATCAATGCGGGTTTGCGCGTGCAATAAAGGCGCACATAAAATGAATTTAACAATTAATGCAAAAAATCTTTTATGTTTCAGGTTCATATTTGCGGATAAATTTACAGTAAGTCTTTATTTTGCATTGCTAACATTAGATTAAAATTGTTTCTATAGCATGGCACTAAGTCAATCACTTCAACAAAAATTATTACAAAGACTATCGCCCCAGCAAATTCAATTAATGAAATTGTTGCAGATACCTACGGCGAATCTTGAAGAGCGCATCAAAGAAGAACTTGAAGAAAACCCTGCCCTCGAAGTTACAGAAGAAGGTAAGGAAGATAGCTTTGAAGAAAATCATCAGGAAGATTTAGCTACGCAGGATGAAGAAGAATACGACGGCAGCGAAGATGAATATGAAAATATTGATATTTCGGATTATGTAAGCGATAGCGATGATGAGGTTGCGGATTACAAATTGCGCGATGATAATTATGGCGATAATGAAGAACAAAAAACAATTCCATTGCGTGTTGAAACCACATTGCATGATCTGCTGATCGATCAGTTGGGAATGTTATCGCTCGATGAAAGAAGGTTTAAAATTGCAGAACAAATTGTGGGCAGTATAGACGATGACGGTTATTTGAGACGCGAACTTTCTTCAATTGTAGATGACCTTGCATTCAGGCAAAACATTGAAGCAAGTGAAGCAGAAATTGAAGAGATCATAAAAATGATTCAGCAGTTTGATCCGCCTGGTGTTGGTGCAAGAGATTTGCAGGAATGTTTGATGTTGCAGCTGGTACGTCAGCAAGTTGATGGCAGAGATGTTGCGCTCGCAGTAAAAGTGGTTGATAAATACTTTGATGAATTTACAAAAAAACATTACGAAAAAATTCAACGCGGATTAAACATATCTGATGATGAATTAAAAGAGGTAATTAATCTTATACTAAAATTAAATCCAAGACCTGGCGGTAATGTGGGTGAAATAAACAAAGCCGAGAGTTACATTATCCCGGATTTTTTTATTGTGAATAATGCAGGTAAATTAGAGCTTACACTCAATTCGAAAAATGCACCTGATTTGCGCATCAGCGAAGGTTATCGCGAGATGCTCAAGGAATATGATCGCGGTGCTAAAAAAGATAAACGCCAGAAAGAAGCTGTGCTCTTCATCAAACAAAAAATAGATTCTGCGAAATGGTTTATTGATATGATAAAGCAAAGGCAAAATACTTTGCTTAGTACCATGGGCGCCATCATGCATTACCAAAAAGAGTTTTTTCTCACAGGCGATGAAACTACTTTAAAGCCAATGATCTTAAAAGATATTGCAGAGATCACAGGGCTTGATATTTCAACCGTAAGTCGTGTTGCAAACAGCAAATTTGTGCAAACAGAATTCGGAACCTACCGTTTGAAATTTTTCTTTAGTGAATCTTTAAGCACAGAAAGTGGCGAAGAAGTAAGCACAAGAGAAGTGAAAAAAATATTAAGCGATTTGGTAGAAGCAGAGAATAAAAAGAAACCTTTAAGCGATGAACGTCTCACAGAACTACTACAGGAAAAAGGTTACAATATTGCAAGAAGAACCGTTGCAAAATACCGTGAGCAATTAAATATACCTGTTGCAAGATTGCGCAAAGAATTATAACATGAGCGAAGCAAATCTTACGATGCATTATTCTTTTGGTGATCAACCAAAAGCTTTAAAAATAATTGCGAAGATTGTTTCTTACATATTGCATCCCCTCTTCATTCCCACTTATGTTTTTTTATGGTTGACGAAAAGATTCTCCGTAAATTTTGATGGCATTACACAAACGGGTTTGTTGTTTAAAGAAATTAGTGTTTTCATAAACGCATCTTTCTTTCCTGCATTTGCCGTTTTTCTTTTATGGCGGTTGAAATTTATTGAAAGCATTTTTTTACGCACGCAAAAAGACCGCATTATTCCTTATATCATCACCATGATATTTTATTGGTGGATGTGGTATTTAAGCCGCGCCCAACAATTCGACGATCAACCAATTGTATTAAAAGCTTTTTATTTTGGTATTTTTCTTACAACAGTTTTTGGTTTGATCATAAATAATTTTATCAAGATAAGCATGCACGCAATTGGTGCAGGCACTTTAATTACGTTCGTGATTTTTACCTGCCTGTATTATCAAACATTGTTTGGTGCAGACATAGCTGTTGTTACTATTTTAACAGGGCTAATTTGTACAGCAAGATTAATGTTGAATCATCATTCTGTAACAGAAATTTATTCAGGATTATTTATTGGAATTCTTTGCCAGCTTATTGGTTTCTGGCTGATGTTATAATTTAAAATTTTGTACCAGCAAAGAGTAAACTGCAGAATCAAAAAATTCACCATTGAAAAAATAATTTTCTTTAAAATAAGCTTCCTGAACAAACCCGTTCTTCTCTAATAATTTCATCGATGCGATATTTCCAGGTTTTATATTGGCCTCAACAGAATGTAATTGCATCACACTAAAACCATAATTCAAAACAACTTTCATTGCTTCATTCGTTATTCCTTTTGAATGAAAATCTGTATGCAGCATATAGCCAATTTCTGCCCGATAATGTTCACTTTCTATTCGCCAAAAACCAATAGTGCCAATTAAAGCAGGATCATCTTTTAAAGAAATTGCCCATGTAATTCCGCTCTTATTTTGCAGTGCCAATGCAATTACACCAATATAATTAAGCGCATCTTTTTCAGTTGTTGCCATTGGTCTGTCAATAAACTGCATAATTTTTTTATCTGATCTTAGTTTAAAAATACTACCCGCATCATTTTTGCTGACATTTCTTAGCACTAAACGCTCTGTGTATAAAACCGGAAACGGATCAAACTTTAAGTTCAGCATCTTATTATTAATTTAGATTACACAACTATAATCAAAATATTTTTATGAAGAAACAAGATACATCATCAACCACACAAGAAATAATTCAGCAGCTAATTGCACTGCTTACAAAAGCAAATGCGCATGCAACTTTTAACGATGCGATTAAAAATATTCCTTTTGAAGATCTTGGAAAAAAACCAAATAACCTGCCGTACAGCATATGGCAAATAACAGAACACATTCGCATTGCACAAAAAGATATTCTTGAATTTTCAACCAATAAAAATTACAAAGAGCTTGATTGGCCAAATGATTATTGGCCAAAAGAAGCGGCTCCAAAAAATGAAGCATCGTGGAAAAAATGTATTGATGAAATTCAAAAAGACCTTGATGCATTTATACAATTGTTGAATGATGAAAACGCTGATCTGTATACGCCGTTCGAACATGGTAACGGGCAAAATTTATTGCGTGAAGCTTTGCTGATTGCAGATCACACAAGTTACCACACCGGAGAAATTATTGTGATAAGAAGAGTATTAGGCAACTGGAAAAGTTAAATCAATAAACAAGATCTTCATAAGCTGACTGCAATTCATTATAAGCATGCTGATCGTTTGCAGCTTTTGCAGCGTTCATTCCTTTTTCGTAACAGTTAATAGCAGATTCTTTTTCGCTTTTGCGTTCTAACAATTTTCCCAAATGATAATAGGAGCCAATATAATCGGGTGAATCTTTTAATACGGCTTCAAAAAGAGTTTGCGCTTTATCATCATCACCCAGCTTTACATATTCCAATGCAAGTGCATGACGTAAAAAATTATCCTTTTGATTTTTTTGCAGATATTCTAAAATTTTTTCAATTCTATTCATCATTAAAAATAAAAAATCCCGCCGTAGCGGGATTAAAAGTTATTCAATTCTTATTTGTTTATTAATTGTTTTGCCTGATGAATTTGTTATTAAAACATAGTACTCCCCTTGTGACAAATGCATTGCTACACTAATTGTATTTGTGCCTGCATTTAAAGATTTTGCAGCTTTATAAAAGGGTTCACCCAACGTATTTTGTATTATAACATTTACCTGTTCAGACTTTGCTGATTTATATGTAATGATAAAGTTTCCGTTCGATGGATTTGGCGCAACTGTAAAACTTTCACTCGCTGTTTCTGCATTAGCATTTTGCAAAGCAGCAGTTGCAGGTACAATATGATAAATCGTTCCATTAGATGCATTCGCAAGATAAATTTCATTTTTATTATCAACACCAAACGTAGTGTATGCATAGCTGTCGCCATGATAAACATCTTCTTCCGTTGCATTTGGATTATGTATTACAAGTGTTCTGATGATGCCGCTGCAATAATCAGTAAAGAAATATTTTCCTTTTAAACTGCTGTATTTTTTTCCGCGATAAACAAAACCACCAATGATAGAACAATCACCTGTTGTGCTGCTGTGTTCATATTCATATATGGGAGACTTATAAAAGGATTGTGGATTGCAGCCTGCAGTGTTATAGGCATGATTGCCTTCATAACAACGCCATCCGTAATTTTTTCCGCCTGTCTTTCCCTGGTAATCTACTTCTTCCCAGGTTTCCTGACCAACATCTGCAATAATTAAATTTCCATTTAGTGCATCAAAACTCCAGCGCCATGGATTGCGTAAACCCAATGCCCATATTTCTTTTTTGTAGCGTGATGAATCAACAAAGGGATTATCTGCAGGAATTGAATACGGATTGCCGTGATGCACATCAATACGCAACATTTTCCCTAAGAGACTTTGCGGATTTTGCGCATTATTATTGGGATCGCCGCCGCTGCCGCCATCACCCATTCCGATGTATAAATAACCATCAGGGCCAAAACGCGTGTCTCCGCCATTATGGTTATTAAAAGGCTGTTGAATTTGCAGAATCTTTTTTTCTGAAGCAGGACTTGCAGTGTTTGGATAATTTGCTTTAAATCGTGATATCTGTGTGTTTCCGCTTTTGTTTATGTAATTCACGTAAAAATATCCATTGTTTAAATAGTTGGGATCGAATGCAAGCCCGAGCAAGCCTTGTTCATTACCGCTTGATAAAACCCTGTCGCTAATATCAAGAAAAGGTCGATTGAGTTTTTTACCGTTTGAATCAATAATAATTATTTGCCCTGTTTGTTGCACAACAAATAATCTTGCGTCTCCGCAATTTTCAATAGTAGCAGGTCTTGTAAAGCCGGTTGCAACCTGCTTTAATGCAATTAAATTTTGTGCGCGTGATGATAAAACAGTTAAACACACGAACATTAAAAGCGTAAAATTTGTTTTCATACATGCAAGATTTAGTTGGGTAAGTTAATAAGAAATAAGAGAAACTATAAAGTAAAAATGCATTGCCTTTGCAATAAAAAACCGCTTCATTAATATGAAACGGTTTTAAAAATAATTTAGATTATATTATTGAATAGGCACGTTAAAAGATCCGTTACTAACGAGCAATGAATCTGTACCAGTGCCGCTGTTATCATAATATTCGCCGCTAAATGTTCCGGAAACCTGGCTATTTGAAATACTGGTAATAACAATTTGTAGAGGCTGGCTTGTCGGAAGTTTTAAACCCGCACCAAATATTGCAGAAACATCTGATGAGCCCGGATTATATGTTGAAGCAATAGCGTAATTGCTTCCGCCAGAAAGTTCATCGTAAGTTCCTGCTGCAATGGCGCCGCTTGTTTGATTTATTTCTAAAGCAAGTCCTTCAAGGGAACTGCCACCTGCTCCTGCTTCTATTGTTAACGAATAGCTGCCGCCATCATTTTGAACAATGCCTAATGGCGTGGATGTATAATTCTTTTGTGTGCCGCCGACATTTGCTTTTACATAATAACCGGAGCTTCCGCCGGAATCTTTTTTACAAGCAGCGAAAGAAATAAGAAGAAAGGAGAAAATAGAAATTGAAAGAGTTTTTTTCATGTGAGTTTAGTTTTCGTTTAATAATTTATTACGCTGTAAAAAGTTACAGGTTTAATTAATACGATAAACTTGCTGCATTATTGCATCATGCTTATAAACTCATCAAATAAATAACGGCTGTCGTGCGGGCCGGGCGTGCTTTCAGGATGATACTGCACGCTAAATGCGGGCTTGTTTTTCATGCGAATACCTTCAATGCTTTCATCATTTAAATTCATGTGTGTAATTTCTACTTCACGATTGTCTCTTACAGCATCTGGCACTACACCAAAACCATGATTTTGTGTTGTTATTTCACATTGCCCGGTAATAATATTTTTTACAGGATGATTTAAACCTCTGTGCCCGTGATGCATTTTGAAAGTTGGAATACCATTCGCTAAAGCCAGTAACTGATGACCTAAACAAATGCCAAACAAAGGTTTTTCTTCTTTCAATAAATTTTTCACAGTTTCTACAGCATATGGCATCGCTGCAGGATCGCCGGGACCATTCGAAATAAAATATCCATCTGCATTAAATGCTTTGATTTCCTGCAAAGGTGTTTTGGCCGGAAACACTTTTAAATAAGCGCCTCTTTTTACAAGTGAAGTAAGAATATGTTGTTTAACACCATAATCCATCACTGCAACTTTTATTTTACTGTTCTCCTCACCCACTGTATAAATTTCGTTTGTGCTTACAACGCTTGCAAGTTCAAGTCCATCCATGTCAGGCACTTTGTCTAATTCGTTCTGCAAATCATTCAGATCAGAAATTTCAGAAGAAATGATGCAGTTCATTGCACCTTTTGACCGGATATGCGCAACTAACGAACGTGTGTCAATACCTTCAATCGCAACAATATTATTTGCTTTCAAATAAGCGTCTAAACCATCTGTGGCAAGATATCTTGAAAATTTATTTTCAAGATTACGACCGATTAAACCACGAATTTTTACAGAAGTGCTTTCCTGATCAAAAGGATTTACACCATAGTTACCTATATGAACATTATTCATTATCAGAATTTGGCCATAATAACTCGGGTCAGTAAATACTTCCTGGTAACCGGTCATTCCGGTATTAAAACAAATCTCGCCGGTTGTAGTGCCGATCTTACCAAATGCTTGTCCTTTGAAAAATGTTCCGTCTTGTAATAAGAGATAGGCGTCTTGCTGAATCTGAGGCATCTTTTTTGAATATATTTTCAAAATGCAAAAGAAAGCTATGCAATTGAAATTTTATTATAAAGTTTTCCAGATAAAATTCAACACATGCACAGCGTTTTTATTTTCTTTTTAAAGAAAAGTGAAATAAAAAAAATATTTAAACAAACGCCTCAACTTTGCGTATAAATTATAGAGGATTTTTTTATGAAGAAAGAGCGGTTACCGGGGTTTGAAAGATTAATGATCTTCTCTGCACTCATTTCATTTGGCTTATTGTTTTACCGTTGCGTTTTTACATTAAGCTTTCATTACACTTATTTTTTGTGGAATTTATTGATTGCCTATGTGCCGTATATCATAAGCAAGCAATTATTAAAGTGTAAAGATTTAAATGGAAAATCAATTTTATTAGTTACCGTTTGGCTGTTATTTTTCCCTGCCTGTGTGTATTTACTAACAGACATTCTTGAGATGCATAAAACAGATCACTTTCCGGTTATATACGATGCCATTTTATATATGTCGTTTGCATGGAACGCGTTGCTTCCTGCGTTAATGTCTTTGAAAAACGTAGAAATGTTTTTAAGAAAGCGTCTTTCATTTTTTATGGTGAAGGTTTCTATTCTCTTCTTTATTTTCTTAAGCAGCTATGGCATCTGCGTTGTGCGATTTTTACATTTAAAGAACTGGGATGTTGTAACAAACTTTAAAAGATTTTTGCAGGTTTCAGCAAACCATATTTTAAATCCAACAGATCATATTCATGCATGGCTGTCTATTATTTCGCTCATGTTACTGTTAGATGTAATTTATGTAGGATTTAAAAAGTTATACTACCTGCATAAAACAAACCAGACACTATTGTTTTAATAAAGAATAATTATGAGAGCCGGATAAAATTATCCGGCTTTTTTATTTACTGAATGTTAGAAACAGAAAATTTCTCAAGAAGAAAATACTTTAAGCCATTAATATCTCTTTATTGTATTTGTTCCTGTAATCAATTGGAGAAAGACCTGTAAATTTTTTAAACGTATTTCTAAAGGCTTTCGCATCAGAATATCCAACATTATACATCACTTCATTTACGTTTTTCCTGGTGCTTTCAAAATCTTTTTTTGCAGCTTCAACCTTTACGCGCTGAATATATTCCATCACAGTATTCGATGTTGCTTTTTTAAACCTGCGTTCCATATTTCTTCTGCCCAGTGCAAACATCGATGCGAGTTGCTCAACCGTAATTTTCTCATCGAAATTATTTTCAATAAACTCCTGTGCTTTTTTTATAGGCTCATCATCGTGTTCTTTTTGTCCCTGAAAAATTATAAATGGCGACTGGCTTACTTTATCAATATCAATCATAAAAGATTTTGCAATCATCACAGCCACATCACGCCCAGCATATTTTTCAATTATATAAACCAAAAGATTTAAAAAAGAATATGCGCCACCACTTGTATAAATGCCATCTTCTTCCGTTATAATTTTATCATCAACAAGATCTACTGCAGGAAACAATTCTCTAAATTGTTTTGCCGCAGACCAATGTGTTGAACATTGTTTGCCATTTAGCAAGCCCGTTCCTGCAAGGAAAAAAGATGCTATGCAAAATGTTGCAATCTCCGCTCCTTTATTATATTGATGAAGGATCCACGGTACAAAAGCAGCATTATCTTTCATAGCAGTTTGCGGATCGCCATGTATTGCAGGAATAATTATAAGATCGGTTTTTTTAATATCAGCAATTAAAACATCAGGACCAATTTTAAACAAGCCATTTCGCTGACTTGCTTCTTTTGTAATACCTACTAATTGCACTTTAAACAATGGTGGTTTATCCATCTTTTTAAGAATAGAATTTACTTCATTAAAAATCTGATGTGTGCCTTCAATGTTTACAACACTTGTGTGCCCCCTGGGAATAAGAATAGAAACATGTTTCATATGCGCTTGTTTATTTCAGATCAAAGTTGTTAATCTTAAATCCGTGTCACAAACTTAAAAAACATTTTTGTCGCAATCAACTCCTATGAATGGCGCATTTGCACCGTTTATAAAATAAAGACCAATAGTAGGTTTGTGATACATTTTTTTCAAATGGAAAAACTAAATCTTAAAAACCACATTAAAGCCTTTGGTTTTCGCGTAACAAACTTTCCCAACGGTATTCAAAAAGCATTTGATGAGCTGATACAGAAAACCGGCGATAATGCCGGCCAAAGAAATTATTACGGAATAAGTTATATGGAAAATGGAAACATGATTTATAATGTTGCTGCAGAAGAAAAACAACCGGGCGAAGCGGATAATTTAAATTATAAAACTTTCATGATTGAAAGCGGTGATTATATTACAGAAGTATTGAATGACTGGCAATCTAAAACACATTGTATAAAAGACATTTTTCAGGATATAATGAATGATGGAAAAGCAGATTGTACAAAGCCTGCAATTGAATGGTATAAAAATGATAAAGAAATGTTGTGCATGGTGAAAGCAAAATAATTAATAACCTAAAAAACTTTTTATGTTCAAAAACACGAAAGCATTCAGCAGTTTTTCTGTAAACGATTTGCAGAAAGCAAAAGACTTTTACAGCAATACACTTGGCTTAGCAGTAAAAGATACTCCAATGGGTTTAATTGAACTGCAAATTGCAGGCAGTAATAATATTATGATTTACCCAAAACCAAATCATGAACCTGCAACATTTACTGTTCTTAATTTTCCGGTGAATGACATTGATAAAGCCGTTGATGAATTAACTGCGAAAGGCGTTGTATTTGAAAAATATGATTACCCTCAACTTAAAACAGATGACAAAGGAATTGCAAGAGGTGATGGCGGCGCGAAAGGACCTAACATTGCATGGTTTAAAGATCCCGCAGGCAATATTTTATCTGTAGTTGAACAGCATTAATTGAGTAAGCCTTGCTAAGCGCTGCTTAAATATTTTTTTTATGACGAATTATATATTGAATACAGATACATTATTTGTATCGCTCGACGAAACATGGAATGAATTTTTTAAACTTGTTTGTTGCACAGATGAAAATGATATCAACCAAACTCCTTTTGAAAACAGCTGGACGGTTGCGCAACTTGCAACGCATGTAAAAAAATCAAACAATGCTATTATACAAGGTTTGCAAATGAAAGGCACGCCTGCAAACAGAAACGCTGATGAAAGAGAAGTAGAACTTAAAAAAACTTTTCTTGATCTGACAATAAAATTTAATTCACCTGATTTCATTGTTCCTGAAAACAAGGAATATCAAAAACGAGCAGTTGTAGAGCAGCTTGAAAATTCTATTGAACAATTAAGGCAGTTAAGAAAAACAACCAATCTTTCTGAAATCATCAGCCTGCCCATTTTTGGTGAAATAACAAAGCTCGAACTTTTGTATTTTGTATTATATCACACACAACGACATTTACATCAACTGAAAAATATTTTAAGCGTAGTTGAACATAAAAATTGAAATTAGCTTTTCAACTTAAAAAAGTTATATGCGAAAAAAATTGTTTCGAACCTTGTATTATGCATTAGAAAAATAGTTTTTTGCAATTATGGTTTCCGTAATTAAGAGAAGTAAAAAGCAAAACTTTTTTTTGATATTGATGCTTGGCGCATTGAATACCATCACGCCATTTTCAATTGATATGTATTTGCCTGCGTTTCCAAAAATTGCAACCGACTTACATACAACTATTCAAAATGTTGCGCTTTCTGTTTCAACTTATTTTTTAGGCTTTGCACTTGGTCAAATTTTATACGGTCCGCTGCTTGACAGGTTTGGCAGAAAACGTCCTTTGTACACCGGTATTATTTTGTACATTATAGCAACCGTTTTATGCAGCACATCAAACTCGATAAACGCATTATACGGTATAAGATTTATGCAGGCTTTAAGTGGTTGCGTTGCATCTGTGGCAGCAATGGCAATGGTGCGTGATTTTTTTCCGCCTGGTAAAAGCGCATCTGTTATTTCACTATTAATGCTCATACTTGGCGCATCACCTATGCTTGCACCAACTGTTGGCAGTTTTATAATGTCTTTCCTCGGCTGGAGATACATTTTTATTTTACTTGCGCTGATTGCTTTAATAATTTTACTAATCGTTTTTTTCTTTCTTCCGCAAACGCAGCAACCCGATCTTTCCATTTCATTAAAACCAAAACCCATCATCAATACGTTTAAAAATATTTTGCTGCAACCACAGTTTTACATTTTCTCGTTTGCAGGCACGTTTGCTTTTTCCGGTTTGTTTGTTTACGTTGCCGGCTCGCCTGCAGTTTTTATGGATGGCTTTCATGTATCACCTAAAACATACGGCGGCATTTTTGCTTTGCTTTCTGTTGGATTTATCGGCAGCAGTCAATTAAATCATATACTCACACGCAAATATAAAAGCGAAGAAATTTTACGTATTACATCAATCATACAAACTATTGCAAGCATTTTATTTTTTATTGGTGTTTTGAATGATTGGTTTGGAATAATTACAACGATTATTTTTCTTTTTATCGTTTTAAGTTGCGCAGGATTAATTTATCCTAATGCCGCTGCTGTTGCGCTTGCGCCTTTTCAAAAAAATGCAGGCAGTGCATCTGCATTGCTTGGATTTATACAAATAGGAATTGGTGGTTTAATATCATCGGGCGTTGGTTTTCTGCATGAGAAGGGAAGTTTTCCAACATCATGCATCATGGCAATCACATCCTGCGTCGCGTTAATAATATTTTTATCAGGTAAAAAATTCTCTGTAAAGAATATGAATGCGGCAATTGAAATAAATGCGTTTCACTAAAATTCTTTCAAGCGAAAACTATTACTTAACAATTAAAATTTAATCAGATGCCATCAATGAATCCTTATCTCAATTTCAACGGTAATACCGAAGATGCTTTTAATTTTTACAAGTCAATCTTTGGTGGTGAGTTCACCGCATTACAACGCTTTGGTGATGCACCAAACATTCCATCTCATTTAAAAGAAAAGATCATGCACATTAGTCTGCCTATCGGAAACGGGAATATTTTAATGGGCACCGATGCTTGTGAAGAAATGGGTTTTAAACTTACCCAGGGAAATAATTTTTTCATTTTGATAGATGCGGATACCAGGGAGCAAGCCGATAAATTTTTTAGTGCACTTGCAGAAGGCGGCAAAGTTGAAGCACCTTTACAAGATATGTTTTGGGGCGCTTATTGGGGAAGCTTAAGAGATAAGTTTGGAATTCAGTGGATGCTTAACTATGCAAAGCAACAATAAAATAAAAGGCAACAAATGTTGCCTTTGTTATTTTAATATTTAGAATGAAGAAACGTTGAGATCAATCATCACTCGCTGCAGCTTCAACAACAACTTTATTTAATTTATTCGTTAAGGGTAATAATAAGAAACAGGCAATGATTGCAGCAACAGCGCTTATTGCAAAGAACACTGCTTTGTTATCAAACTTATCCCAAAAGCCTGCAAGAATACCTGAAATTTTTCCGCCTAATGAAGTTGTAATGAACCACCCTCCCATCATCAATGAAGTAAATCTTCGCGGAGCAACTTTTGATGTGAGTGATAATCCAACCGGGCTTACAAATAATTCACTAATAGTAAATACACCATAGCTGCTAAATATCCACCAGCTTGAAACTTTATTGATATAAATATTGGTTGATAAACATGCAATCACCATCACAACAGAAGACAACCCTGCAATCAATGTTCCCCACGCAAATTTGCTTGGCGTTGAAAGTTCTTTGTTGCGTGCCTTCATCCATCCAAAAAACGCGACGACAATTGGGGTTAGAACAATTATCCAGAATGGATTAATAGATTGATAAATTTCGGTTGATATCAATTTCAAATCTTGTCCCGGTGGCGGATATTTATCTTTGGGTAAATTCTGAAAATATAAATCAGTGCCTTGTTTTGTCATTACTTTTCCTTTGTCATCTGCTACTGCGCGAAATTGTTTATCAACAACAGGCACTTCGGTTGGCTTTGTGTTTACAGTTTCCAAAAAGCCAAATGGAACAAGTGCAGGCTGAATAGCTTTCGGAGCTTCACGATCAGTATAAGTTTCGGCCCAAATAGTTAATGCAGTTGAGTTCTGATTATAAATGTTCCAGAAAATAATTGAAACGCCAAACAGAATTAATAAAGTGCTGATGCGCTTTCTTTCAAATCCTGTTGCGCGATACATTAAACTGAAATAAAAAATAATAACAGGAATGCAGGCGAAAATGAATGCATCATTAGAATCCGAACCCAAAATATTTCCGGGTATAAACCATCCAATTATACCTGCAATAACCGCGGGCACAAAAACTTTCGCAACGATTTGCGAAATAGGCATATCAT
>DASZUY010000018.1:0-5054 GCA_035547495.1 Parafilimonas sp.
TCCGATGCCCGATGCGGTATCAAATTCTTTTTTATACGTAGTATGATTACTATTTACAATACAAAAATTAAGTTGCTCTTTTACTACTGTTAGATTAATATCAATAAATGATTTTTGCTTGAAGTTTACACCATGCTTGCAGGCATTTTCAACAAACGGAATTAAAAGCATTGGAGCAATAAATTTATCTCTTGTATCTCCGCAAACTTTGAAATTAATTACAACATCGTCCGTTTTATCAATCCTTAATTTAAAAAGCTCGAGATAATCTTTTATATAATTTATTTCCTTTTCAAGCGGCACTAACTTTTCATTGCTTTCATAAACTATATAACGCATTAAACCTGCCAGTGTATGAATACCACAAGCCAGTTGCTTGTTATTAGAATCCTGCGCCAAAGCATATAAATTATTGAGCGTGTTAAACAGGAAATGAGGATTGATCTGCAGTTTTAAAAGCTTTAACTCTGCTGCCAGTTGTTCTGTAGCCAACCGGTTTTTAATGCGTTCGTTTTTTGCCCATTCTTTTATAAAAAAATAGAGAACCGAAAAGCCAAGTATCAAAATATAAAACACAATATTAATGCGTGCATAATAAGTAATAACATCATTCACATCATCCAAATGCATATTCTTAATGCCGCTGTTGATAACGTTTTTTGTTAGTTGCTCAGCAGTGTAGCAAATGGTGATCAGTAATACAAGTTCTATTAAATATTTAAGCAGATTTTTCTTTTGGCTGTATCGTTTCAGCAGAAAAAAATAGTTGGTATAAAATAAAATCAGCTTAAAACCAAGACCAACCAACAATGATTTTATTACACTAAATTGAAAAGTGAGCACTTCAGGATTTGCAGGATCTATTTTTTCTCCTTGCTGCAAGCGCCACCTTATACGTATATCAAAAACCTGGCTAAAGAAAAATACAAACAATGACCAAAGCAAAATGTGAATGAGTATAATAATATATTTATTTTTTACAGGCATCATGTTATTTCGCTGTTACTAAATTAAACGTAAGGTGCTGCGTTAAATCATCCTGGTATGAACTGCATGAAAAATGGTATGAACTGCATGAATTTTTATTCGAATGAAATTTGCTGTTCATAAGATCAGGAATTATAAAAGTTATTTTGTGTCGTAAAAGATTACAGAAAAATCAAGCGTATCTGCAATTTTTAGTTTTGTTCGCATTTGCATAAACTGTGTTTCATTAAACGGGCCCATAACAACATCCTGCGAAGTCCAACCCACTGGTTTATTTAAAGGAATAATAAAATAATTTGTAACTGATCTGTTTTCTTTCTCCGGATAAATAGCAGGATGTTGTTTAGCGATAATAAAATTTTTATCATATCCCATTGCAAAAACAGTTGGACCAACGATTTCAAATCCGCCATATTTATCAAAGTACATTATCGTCATGTCTTCATGGCAAGCGTAGGCATATAAACTATAACCTTTTGCTATGGATTGTTTAAATTCTCTCCTGAAACAACCAGTAAACAATAAAATTGCAGCAAATAAAAAAGACAACCTGCTCATTAAAACTTGCAATTAATTTTTTTTTGACGATAGCTAATTTATGCGTGAATAACAGCTACAAATTGTTATTAGGTACGAAACCTTTAGTTATTGTTATGAATGGTAATCGATGCGGAACAGAAAAACAGAAATACAAAAATTTAATTATAGTTTCTTTTAAATAAACAGCCGTTCATGTACAATTTTATTGGTTACATAACATAAGTTTCCCGGCATAATGATTTCTATGTAGTCTTGTAAATTCTCATTTTGACAACACGCGGGTGGTTTCTACCACCTGTCTTTTTTATAATGGTACCAATTGAAAAAAAACTGCATTCTTTCATTTCATAATTTTTAACTCACTGCATATAACAAATCGCTTTTACAGTTACAGAGATTGTAAAAACTTGCATTAGGATTATTCCTTCTATTCATTATTAAAAACATTTTATGAAATCTATATTTATAGTTGCTGCCGCAATTTTAGTTTCTGCTTATACAAATAATAATAATAAGCCCAACAACAAACTTTTAAGTCTATTTAATAAAACATTTCCCGCTGCTGAAAATATAAAATGGCATGAAGATGCAAATGGCTATGTTGTTTTTTTTAAAATGAATGGCATCAGTAACAGGATATGTTACGACATAAAAGAAAGATTTTTAGAAGAAGACAGGTATTATAATGAAGAACATTTACCGGCGTATATACTTCTTGCTATTAAAAAAAATTATCCTGAAAAAACTATTGCCGGCGTTACCGAAGTAATAAATACTTCAGCTATGTGTTACCAGGTAAATTTAAAAGACGATAAAAATCTTTTTGTAATAAAAGTTACTTCTGATGGCACAATACAATCCCAAAAAGAATTTACCAATGCCGATTAAGTGAATAAATATTCAGCCATAGAATAAAAGGTACAAAACACATCTTTTACGGTACCAATTGCTTATAACCCGCATTAAATGTTGTTTATAGATAATTGCGCTGTTTATGTAACATTCGCTGTTTTCGCTTGCAGCGCAACTAATAAAATTGCAATCATTATTACTCGAGTCTTATCAAAATCCCATGTAATTGCTTTAAACAAATAATTTATGAGAAGTATTTTTTTACTCTGTTTAGTTTTTTCTGTTATAGTCACGGCAGCACAATCGAAACTGGTTAGCGGAAAAGTTGTGAATGATAAAAATGAAGCGGTTCCTTTCGCAACAATAAAAATCAAAAAAACACAAACAGGTGTTTCTGCAGATGCGCAGGGCGCTTTTTCTATTAACGCAAATGCAAATGATGTTTTAGTTGTAAGCGCAACGGGTTTTATTACAAACGAAGTTGCTGTAGGTAACCAAACAAATATCACAGTTACTTTAGTTGCCAGCAATGCAGAGCTGTCAACCGTTGTTGTAACAACAGCTTTAGGCATTCAGCGGCAGGCGAAAGATTTAGGTTATGCAACAACAACCATCGGTAATAAAACTTTAACCGCAGGCAAATCTGTAAACATTCAACAAGCGTTGAATGGAAAAATTTCCGGCTTAAATATTTCAACCGTAAACAGTGGCGTATTTGAAAATGCAAAAATTAATATCCGGGGCATTCGTTCGCTTACGGGTAACAATGAACCTATGCTTGTGGTTGACGGAGCCCCAACGCCGTTGGGTTATTTATCTTCTATTCCACCAGATGATGTAGCAAGTTTAACCGTATTAAAAAGTGCCGCGTCTGCTGCGATATACGGACCCGATGCAGTAAACGGTGTTATCATCATCAATACAAAAAAAGGAACTAAAAATCCAACCATTACATTAAGCACAACCGTTGAAGCAACACGCGTTTCTTTCTTTCCAAAATTTCAAAAACAATTTGGACAAGGTGCAGGTGAAGTGTTAGATCAATATGGAAATCTTGGTTATGTGCCTTACGAAAATCAACAGTACGGTCCTGCTTTTGATGGCACAATCAAACCTCTTGGCCCTGTGCTTGAAGATGGCTCACAACAAATGGTACCATATTCTGCAGATCATTATAAAGACAAAGTAAAATTTTGGAATACGGGCTCAACTATTCAGAACACAGCATCAATTGCAGGTGAGGATTATTATGTAAGTATTGAAGATGCAAACATTAAAGGTTTAGTTCCTGATGATGTTGACAGAAGAACAAGTGTTCGTTTCAACGGCAGTAAGAAGTACGGTAATTTTTCTATCAATTATGGATTGAATTACATTCTTCAGAACTATGATGTAGTGAACGAAGCGGGTTTTCAAAATTCTTTTCCCAGTTCTTATGATGGTGGCTTGTTTTTTCTTGTGATGCAAACTGCAAGCAATGTGCCTTTGTTAAGTTATAAAGACTGGCAGAATTATAAATATGCACAATATTCCAATTACTATAACGAATTTGCCGTAAACCCTTATTGGCTTATTGGAAACATCAGGCAAAAAGGAAGAGAAGATGATGTGATCGGCGATATTAATGTAAACTATCAATTTTTCCCATGGTTAACTGCTTCTGCACGTTTAAGTACCGACCTGGCATTTCAAAGTTTTAAAAACACAAATGCGCCGGTAGTTGTTTCAGATTGGGCGCATGCAAATAGGGCACCCACAAATTTTTCAAACGCACCGGGCAGTGAATTTGATGATGATAATTACAGTTCGCGATTAAATCTTGACTATTTTTTAAGTGGTGATCATAAGATCGGAAATCCTTTCACAGTAAAATATATTGCTGGTGGCACCGTAAGGCAAAACCGATCAAAAGATGTTGCGCTTGGTGGAAAAAACCTTGTTGTTCCATACCTGTATAATGTCGCGGCAAGAAGTGGCGATGCATACGTGCCTACTTATTATGGTTTTAATGGATTAACAACAACCATCAATAACTACGACGTTCAATATCGTTTGTTATCTGCATATGGCAGTGTTGGTTTAAATTATAAAGGCTGGGCAAATATCGAATTTACAGGACGCAATGACTGGGACAGTCGTTTATCGCAACAGAATCGTTCATTCTTCTACCCTGCGGCAAATATTTCTTTTGTTTTATCTGATGCAATTCCTGCGTTGCAACACAGCGATGTTATTTCATATGCAAAGATCAGGGGCGCAATTTCAAAATCAGGTAATGTTAACTTAAGACCTTATTCACTTCAGCCAACATACTCACAACCTGTAAATTTCCCCTATGGAAACGTAGCTGGTTTTACATCTGACGGAATTATTCCAAGTGCGAATCTGAAACCTGAATTTGTGAACACAAAAGAAGTGGGTGTTGAATTAGGCTTTATACGAAACCGCATAAATGTTGAAGCAACTTATTTCAATCAGAATAATACCAATCAGATAATTTATATATCGCAATCTGCTACTACCGGTTACACCAGCGGTCTTGCAAATGCTGCCGATTTTAAAAATTACGGTGTTGAAATGGATCTGGGGTTAAGTCCTTTAATAAATATCGGAAAAGGAAGATTAGATCTCAAACTTAACGCAACTTATAACGATAACAAGGTTACACATACACT
>DASZUY010000019.1:0-5743 GCA_035547495.1 Parafilimonas sp.
CATTATAATCCTTGCATTATGCACTGGTTTTTTAAACGCACAATCGAAAAATTCTATATCAGGAAGAATTGTTGACAGCGCTTCTAAAGTACCTTTAAATTATGCTACTATAACTGTAATTACATCGAATACTGACAAAACTATAAATGGCACTACGAGTGATAGTACCGGTACTTTTAGTATCCAGAACATTGATTCAGGAACTTATAAGTTGTCCTTTGAATCGATTGGATACAAACAAAAATCTATAAAGAATATTCATGTTGGTAAAAATCACGAAGACCAAAATATTGGAACGATCTTATTGTCAAAAAATGTAAACACTTTGCAGGATGTAACGGTTACAACGCAAACAAAACTTATCGAAAACCGCATAGATAAAATTGTTTTTAATGCAGAAAACGACGTCACATCCCAAGGCGGTGTTGCAACAGATATACTTAAAAAAATTCCGCAGGTTTCGGTTGACGCAGATGGCAACGTGGAATTGGCAGGCAATAGCGGTATCCGTTTTTTAATTAATGGCAAACCATCCACGGCATTTGGAAGTAATGTTGCAGACGTACTTCAATCCATTCCGGCAAGCCAGATAAAGAGCATTGAAGTAATAACCAACCCCGGGGCAAGATATGATGCACAGGGCATGGCAGGCATTATTAATATCATACTCAAACAAACGAGAGCGAAAGGCATTAACAGTAATATTTCGCTAACAGCAGGAACCCGCATCGAAAATGGCTCTTTCAACATTACGGCGCGCAATGGAAACTTTGGCTTAAATGCTTTTATAAGCGGTAACTCAAGACTTACAGCAGAAACTCCATTTGTTTTAGATCAAACTTCAATTGATACAATTGCACAACAAAACGATTTACTGCATCAGCAAGGCAGCACAGGAACCAACCGGCATGGAACCGAATCAGGCATTGGCTTTGACTGGACACTTGACAAGCAGAATAGTTTATCAGGGAATGTTAACTACAATATTTTTGGCTTCAGAAGCAGTGGCATAACAAGCCAATCGCAACAAATAACTTCGCTTAATAAAGACACAATTTTCAGTGAGCAAAATGCTTCGAACAATCAGTATAACAAATTTGCATTTCACTCCACCGATGCGGCGTTAAATTATAAAAGAACATTCAAAAAGCAAGATCAGGAGCTCGAAATAAGCCTGAATACAAGCCTTGGAAATAGAACAATCAATGCAACGAACTATCAAACTTTAATACCAGACGACTCTGTTTTCTATGGCATCAACAACAATAACTTTGGAAACGAAAACGAATACGAACTCGAGATTGACTATACGCAGCCATTTAAAAATGATATTACGCTTGGAACAGGTGCTGATATAACTTTTGATGATATTACAAGCACGTCCGATGTTTACGCATTGCAGCCCGATACCAAAAGTTATTTATATGACAGTTCTGTTTCCAATTATCTGAATTATCATCAGAAAGTTTATGCGGCATATAGTGAGATAAGTTTACCGGTCGGGCATCTTTTTGAGATCAAAGCCGGCATGAGATATGAGCGCACAGAAATAGCTTCCTTTTATTCTGACGCTTTGTATCAGGCAAAAAATCCCGGGTACAATACATGGGTACCGTCTGTTTTTCTGCTTCGAAAGCTGACTTCGTCACAGACTTTAAAACTGAGTTATTCAAAAAGGATTGAGCGGCCGGATTATGGCGACTTAAATCCCTTTGTAAATACCGCTGATCCAAAAAATATTACTGCCGGAAATCCGTATCTCAAACCAGAAATTGGTAATCGTGTTGAGCTTTCTTACAGTTACGATTTTGGTAATACCGGTTCAATTATGATAACAGCGTTTTACCGTGGTAATAAAGATGATATACAGCCTTATACCATATTTTATCCGGCGCTGCAGGTAGGCGATACGGTATATAAAAATGTGTCAGTAAGTACAAGAGAAAATATCGGCTTGGAAAAAAATACAGGCTTAAGCTTGTTTGGAAGTTTGCAAGCCACAGATAAATTTAATGTGCGGCTAAATGTCCAGCTTTTTCATCGGCATATTCTTAACGGAATTGATTCAGGCTTCAGCCCGGTAAGCTTTAATTATCGCCTTAATCTTAATTTCGATTATCAGTTTCGTAATGATTTATCGGCAGAATTTTTTGGGAATTTCAATTCACCCCGCAACGAGGTCCAGGGCAGATATCCTTCATTCACTTCTTACACGTTTGCGGTACGTAAAAAATTATTCAATAAAAAAGCAAGCATCGCATTAACAGTAACCAACCTTTTTAGTGAATATGTAAACCAACCAACCATTTTATATGGAACAAATTTTACCACAAATAGTAATCGTAAAATACCGTTTAGATCTATTGGTATAAACCTTACCTGGAAGTTTGGTAAACTTGATTTCAAAAAAGACAAAGAAGACAATAAAGACCTTGGACTACCTGTACCAGAAGGATAAATATTACAAACGTGTAGACAGATTTGGCTAATCTACTTTCGCAGGTTTTGTCACCAACACTTCAAAGCTCCATGGTATCATTGGTGGTCGTCTTTGTGTCGCAGCCGGTGTTCTCAAATCTGCAGTCAGCGAATATACGGTGTGTGTCGTTGCTCAACCTTGCTCCACGTTTGGTAGGCACATTGGCATCAACAACAAATTTACCCTTTGTTACTTCTTTTATAACGGTTAATGTTCCTTCACCAAGTGATCTGCAGCTGTAGAATGTTTCTCTGAGCAAATGCTTTAACACAAACAGTGGTTAAATAATTGCAATGATTAGTGTTCATGTATAAGTTTTATTTTGGTCAATAAATCGTTGAAGTTATAGGTTGAGCCTTGAACGAATAATATTTATATTCTCTTGTTTTCCCTGGTTTAATAGTTGTCGGCAATATGTTGTAAAATACTTGTGGTGCTCAAGGAGCGATAAAGTTTTAATATCCCAGTCATCAATCGTTTTGTTTTCTTTCAACTCACACTCCCGTTTTAATAAACTGTCTGTAATCAAAAAATCCTGAGTGCCCAAATTGAAAGTATCTGCATCACAAATTATTTCTTCTAAAAACGATTTTGGTTTATGCGGCATTTTGGTGGCAAGGATGCAATTTTCAATCGAACCGATTATCGAAGAATCGATTTGCTTATCTGCTAAGTATTTTTTCATAACAATGACACTTTCTGCTTCATGATCTCTGCCATAATGAAAAAGCTGCCCGGTATCATGGAACCAGGCAGCTGTGCTAAGAATAAAATTTTCGTTTTCACTTAACGAATAATGATGCGCTATCTGCTTAGATTTCTTTACAACAAATGTTGTATGCTTTAGATTGTGATATAGCAGATCTGACCCACCATAATCGTTGAATAAAGAAATCACATAGGTAGATACTTGGTCTATTAAAGCAGGGGACATATCTTGTTTTTATTTGCATCGACAAACGATCATTCTTCAATGCATTTTAAAAAATGCCAACGCTTAATCTTCTTCTGCTTTTACAAAATTGCCTTGCATATCAAAAAGCAAATCTTTACCTTTTACCTCGGCTTCATACATTTTGCCTTTAACTGTTTCTGTTATGGCGGCTTCTTTAATACTCGCGCCTTTGTAGTTTGCTTTGACATAGTTTGATACAGCAGCTGGTAATTCAGTAACTTTTATATCAGTTTCTGTTTCTTTCCAGTTTCCGTTCGCATCGAAAGTTGCAGACATTGTTTTGCCGTCTTTAGCAAAATTTGCTTCATAACCGTCATCTTCCTTATCCCATTTTTTCACAGTTATACCGGGAAATGATTTTTGAAATGCTGCCTTAACCGTCGCAGGCACATTCTGAGCATTACAATTGATAGCAGTAAATGCAACTGCTATGACAAAGATTTTTTTCATAGTTCATTATTTTATTGGGCTAAATTGATAAAGGAATTTGTTGCAAATTTGAAGTAGCTAACTATAATTTGTTAAAGATGGCTGACAGCGGGCGGATGAACTATAATACATTATTATAAATCGAAGCGTTCGACGCGAATTCGTTCTCTAAGGCCGGTTTTAAATGCCTAAACGGGAGTTGATACAATAGCAGTGTTAGCAATAGGAAAATACTTGATCAGATCAGTAAGTGCGTTTATTTTTCTTTACAAAAAATTAAACCGAAAGGTTTAAAAACGACTATACTCATCTCGTTAATATTCTGCGCTCAATTGTGGCATCACATCCTTTTGATACCATTTATTTTTAAGAAGTTTCAAAATTGTTGAAGCAGTAACGATATTAAGGCGAATTGCTATCAAAAACCAAAATACTAATAAGCAGCTTTTGTATAAAAACGTTTCAAAAAAATTTGTTGTTGCTGTTGAAATATTTGCTGGCTTAGCAATACCGTCGTATCGCAAAACAGGGTTTAAAAACATTGCAGTTGCTTTATTATAAATTACAGCGCGTATATATGTATCCTCTGTTTTAAAATTGTAAAAGAGTTTATCAGTGTTAAAAAAAATTTTCTCTACTATTCCATTCTGTCCAATCAATTTAATACTGTCAGCCTTGTTTTGTATTTGTATGTGAACATTTAATCCACTGGTTGTAAAACTTACCAGCTTATTATCATTTTTACCATTTCTTCCTGTTACTGCATAGGCATTTCCATTCATAAGATTTTTTATGAGAGAATCTTTGTTTGAATAATTGCAGTTAATCATTGTCCAGTTAGTAAAAGTTTGATTTGTGTCATTTATATCATGCGTATCATCATCTCCAATAATCCAAACAGGTTTGCCGGCAGACAATACAACATCCCATTTATTACTTGAATTAACAGAATGATTTAATACTTCCATTAAGTTATATCCCGTAAGCTTTTTCAGATCATCATCGCTATATCCATTTCTTATATCGGGATGTGCTAATGCAATTCCTTTAGCATTCTCGTCAAGCTTGTTAATTATAAACTGTTTTGAACTGGCAAATTGAAAAAAAGGAAAATCGTTATAACAAACACGCTGCGGCATTATGACTAACTCATGTGTTTTGGAAATGTTGTATCCATGTTCATATACATTAATTGCGTTAGGCTGTTTATCTTCAGGTGCTAAATCTTCATAGTTGGATACACATGCATAATTATATCCCCTTTTCCTGTATAGATTTATAATGTCGCAAGCTTTGTCTTTACCACTCGTTGTTCCATTCCATGCAACGCCGTGGGCGTGAAAATTTGATTGCTGCCAAGAACCTAGCGAATCGTTGTAAGGATTATAAAGGAAATTACCTGAGAATTTTTGTGGTGGCGGAAAATTATAAATCTTACACGGCAGATATATAATAATACAAACAGAAATTATTATAAACACAAAAAGACAGAGCCCTTGTTTTACTACATTTTTGGAGTTGATATTCATAAGCGCTTTGTACGATTATATAGATGTGAAAGCGCACACAATAGTTGGTTGTTGGAAAAAACATCAGATTTCCTTCAAAAAGAAAGCTAAATATTGTTTAATAAATTACATCAAGCCAACCATTTTTAGGCAACGTGCATCATGCATTTAAAACATCAGCTTCAGTTGACAGATGAAAAAATACTTGTAAAAGGCTGTGTGGCTAATGACCGTGTTTTTCAAAATCATCTGTATAAAATTTTTGCTGCAAAAATGATGGGCATTTGTATGCGGTACGCGCAAACAAAAGAAGATGCCGAGGATATTTTGCAGGAAGGTTTTATACAAGTTTTTGCCTGCATAAAACAGTTC
>DASZUY010000020.1:0-24759 GCA_035547495.1 Parafilimonas sp.
TTAAAATTTCCTCCTGTGTTTTGTAACGTTCACGGCTTTGCCAAAAACCCATCGCCCATTGCGACGCAATCGTTGCTTTACCTGTTAACATTCGATAAGATGCAATAATGCTGTCTGCATTATTTCCATAAATAAAATAATAATCGAGTTGCTTGCCTGCTTCAGATGAAAAACTATAATCATTTATTTGCGATGATGGAATAGGCGTTATACATTTCACTGAGGCATACGATTCGCCGCCATCAGGAATCCATTCCATTTTGATCTTATATTTTTTTCCTGCCTCTAAATTGATATGTACAACTGTATTACCGGGATTCCATGCTTGTCTCCATTTATCAACCACTAAATTTCCGTCAATCCAAACTTTAAAATATCCTGCTGAAAAAAATCGAAACGTATGGTCACCATTTATGTCTGAAGCAATAGAACCTTCCCAAACAATTTTACCATTTGCTACATTAAAATTTGCAGGCAGTCTTTGTTTTGTATCATTTAAGTATGGATAATTGATATCAGATTCTGCTTTGATGAAATCAGGTTCTGCATCATTTTTATTATTGAAGTAAGACGCGGTTAAAAAACCATACTCATCATTTTTTGAATATAATTTTAAAGATGACAAAGGTTGAAATGGTCGAACATCACCAAATGTTGTAAGCGAATAATTATCCCAAAGTATTCCGTAATTTTTACTTGACACCAACAATGGGATGGCAACTTCTGTATTGTTTTGCCAAAGAAATTCCTGGTTGTTACGATAGTTTACAATATCATCCTGGTGTTGACCTAATCCATATAAAGCATCATCGGTTGTTGTAGTAAATGTTTGTTGAATGTTGTATAAACGTTCGCCTTCAAACACAGCAGGCGTAAGCGTTTTAGCCCTATTTGTTTTATCACGAAGAATTATTTTTCCATTTACATCATAAAAAACAACAGCGCCAGTTTGCTTGCTGATTGTTGCAATGATCGAATTCGTTTTTAATTGCACAGAATCATTCAAATCATTCACCGAAAAATTTACTTGTTGTGTTGGCTGATATAAAACGATCAAGCTTTTATTTTGAAAACTATCCGTTGCACTTGCAACAACACGAATAATTTTATCGCTGATTATTTGCAGCTTCACTGCATGTATATTTCCGGATAAATTTTCGTTTGGATAAACGACAATTCCATCATCAACCTTAATAAATTTTTGTGCTGAAACATTTCCAACAAAAAAAATCAATAACAAAAGCAAAATATAATTAGCAGATTTAAACATGAGGAAGAATTTAATAAATGAACGCTTAAAAGTAAATCACTTCATCACACAAAAAATTATCTAATATCTGTACTTTTTTGCTGAGCCGGGAAGAATAAAAACCAATCTATATTTGCAACCGCTTAAACATAAGCGATGAACATTTAACTACAACTAAATGAACGATTGTTATATAATTGATGCAGTGCGAACACCCATTGGAAAATATGGTGGAAGATTAAGTTCTATTCGCCCGGATGATTTATTGGCGCATGTAATTACTGCGTTGTTGAACAGAAATCCTGTTGATGTAAATGAAATTGAAGATGTGATTGCAGGTGATGCAAACCAGGCAGGTGAAGATAACAGAAATGTTGCGCGAATGGCTGCATTGATTGCAGGCTTGCCGGTTACAGTTGCAGGTTGCACAGTAAATCGTTTATGTGCCAGCGGACTTGATTCCATTATGCATGCAGCGCGTGCAATTATGTGTGGCGAAGGAATGTTATACATTGCCGGTGGTGTTGAAAGTATGACACGCGCACCGTTTGTAATGTTGAAGAGTGAAGGCGCCTGGAACCGCAAACCTGAAATGGTGGATTCAACAATTGGCTGGCGATTTACCAATAAAGCGTTGGCGCAAATGTATTATCCATATTCAATGGGTGAAACAGCCGAGAACGTTGCAAAGCAATTTAATATTACGCGTGAACAACAGGATGAATTTGCCTTTCAATCCCAACAAAAATATTTTGCTGCATTAAAGGAAAATAAATGGGAAGATGAAATTGTTGCTGTAGAAATGATTCATGATAGATTAATTACCTGGTTTTCGCAAGATGAACATCCACGCGAAACTTCGCTTGAAAAATTAGCAGCATTAAAACCCGCATTTGCAAAAGATGGAAGCGTTACCGCAGGAAATTCATCAGGTATAAATGATGGCGCTGCTGCATTATTATTGGCGAGTGAAGAAGCAGTAAAAACTTTCAACTTAACACCACTTGCAAAAATTAAAAGTATGGCGGTTGCCGGTGTTGACCCGGCGATTATGGGAATTGGTCCGGTGCCTGCAACACAAAAAGCTTTAATAAGAGCTGATTTGAATATTACGGATTTAGATTTGATTGAATTGAATGAAGCATTCGCGGCGCAGTCGCTTGCCTGCATCAATGAACTTGAACTCGATAAAAATATCATTAATGTAAACGGAGGTTCCATTTCAATCGGTCATCCGCTCGGTTGCAGCGGATCAAGAATTTCCGCCACGCTGCTTCATGAAATGAAAAGAAGACACTCAAAATATGGATTGGCAACAATGTGCGTTGGTGTTGGGCAGGGTGCAGCAATTATTTATGAAGGTGTATGATCCATTACAATTTAAAATAAAAAGCCTCTCAAAATTTGAGAGGCTTTTTTATATAAAGTCAAGCATTTATTTCACTTCTTCAAACTCAGCATCGGTTACATTTTCACCTTGCTGATTTGGTTGAGCACCGCCACCATTATCACTTGGTTGTTGTGCGCCACCTTGCGCTGCGCCACCAGCTTGCTGCGCTTTATAAATTTCTTCACTCGCTGCTGTCCATGCTGTGTTCATTTCATTCATGGCTGCATCAACTGCTGCAACATCCTGGCTCTTGTGTGCATCTTTTAATTTAGTTAAGGCTGCTTCAATCGGAGCCTTTTTATCAGCAGGAACTTTATCACCAAACTCTTTCAATTGTTTTTCTGTCTGGAAGATTAAGCTGTCTGCCTGGTTCAGTTTATCAATCTTTTCACGTGCTGCTTTGTCTTCACTTTCATGTGCTTTCGCATCATTCTTCATTTTTTCAATTTCTTCTTTGCTTAAGCCGCTTCCTGCTTCAATACGAATCTTTTGTTCTTTGCCGGTGCCTTTATCTTTTGCACTCACGTGAATTAAACCATTCGCATCAATGTCAAATGTTACTTCAATTTGCGGAACACCACGCGGAGCTGGTGGAATACCATCCAAATTAAATACACCTAAACTCTTATTATCTTTTGCCAAACTTCTTTCACCTTGTAAAATGTGTATTTGTACACCAGGCTGGTTATCGCTGGCTGTTGAGAACACTTCTGTTTTCTTTGTTGGAATAGTTGTGTTTGCTGTAATCATCGGCGTTAATACACCACCTAAAGTTTCAATACCTAAAGTCAATGGAGTAACATCCAACAATAACACATCTTTTACTTCACCGGTTAAAACCGCACCTTGAATTGCTGCACCAACTGCAACCACTTCATCAGGATTTACACCTTTGTGTGGTTTCTTGCCGAAGAATTTTTCAACTATTTCCTGGACTTTTGGAATACGTGTAGAACCACCTACCAAAATCACTTCATCAATTTGTGAAGTTGAATAACCAGCATCTTTCAATGCAGCTTCACAAGGTTTCAAACATCTTGCAAAAAGATTATCTGCAAGCTGTTCAAATTTTGCACGGGTTAATTTTATAACTAAGTGTTTCGGAACACCGTCAACTGCTGTGATGTAAGGAAGATTGATTTCTGTTTCTGATGAAGAAGACAATTCAACCTTAGCTTTTTCCGCAGCATCTTTCAGACGTTGTAAAGCCATCGGGTCTTTACGCAAATCAATTGCTTCTTGTTTCTTAAATTCATCAGCCAACCAATCCATGATCACTTTATCAAAATCATCACCACCTAAGTGTGTATCACCATTGGTTGATTTTACTTCAAACACACCATCACCTAATTCAAGCACTGATATATCAAACGTACCACCACCAAGATCGAACACGGCTATTTTTTGGTCTGCATGTTTTTTATCCAAGCCATAAGCAAGAGCAGCGGCTGTAGGTTCGTTCACAATTCTGCGAACATTTAAACCAGCAATTTCACCGGCTTCTTTTGTAGCTTGTCTTTGTGCATCATTAAAGTAAGCAGGAACGGTAATCACTGCTTCGTTCACTTCCTGACCCAAATAATCTTCGGCAGTTTTTTTCATCTTCTGCAAGATCATTGCAGAAATTTCCTGCGGCGTATACATTCTGCCATCAATATCTATACGTACAGTATTGTTATCACCTTTTACTACTTTGTAGCTCCAGTGACTGATTTCTTCACCAACTTCATCATAACGACGACCCATAAAACGCTTCACACTCATAATGGTGTTATGCGGGTTCGTGATTGCCTGGCGTTTTGCAGGGTCACCCACTTTACGTTCACCATTTTTCAAAAAAGCAACCACAGAAGGCGTTGTGCGGCGTCCTTCATCGTTAGCAATAACAACCGGTTCGTTACCTTCCATAACCGCAACGCAGCTGTTGGTAGTACCCAAGTCGATACCTATGATTTTTCCCATATAATTATTTTAAGATTAAGTTATTGACGTCTAATGCTCAATCATTATGCCACCAAGGGGGAAGATGCAAAAATGACAGACTCATAATTTCTTCGGTGACAGGCGTGGTCTCAATCTTTCTTTGCTTTTGTTGAAGACATTTCTGCCTTTATCAATGCCTTTGCGGATTTGCTTTTGTCGTTCTAAGGGAAGATGGATGGTTTCTTTACATTCGATGCTGCAGCAGCCATCATATTTCTGTTTGCAATCTTCACATTGAATAAATAAAAGATGGCAACCATTGTTGGCGCAATTGGTATGTGTGTCGCAAGGTTTTCCGCATTGATGGCAGTAAGAAATGATATCTTCTGTTATTCTTTCACCCAAACGATTATCGAACACAAAATTTTTCCCAATGAATTTTGAAGGAAGCTGTTGCTTTTTTATTTCCTGCGCATAATTGATAATGCCGCCTTCCAAATGAAAAACATTTTTAAACCCGTTATGCAAAAGATAAGCGCTGGCTTTTTCGCAACGAATACCGCCGGTGCAATACATGATGATGTTTTTTTCCTCATTGCCTTTCATCATATTAACTGCCATCGGTAATTGCTCGCGAAAAGTGTCTGAAGGAATTTCAACCGCGTTTTCAAAATGACCGACTTCATATTCGTAATGATTACGCATATCAATAACGATTGTATCATCTTTCTGCATCAATTCATTCATCTTAACAGCATCAACATAATTGCCTTTTTTTTCCATACTGAAGTTTGGATCGTTGATGCCATCTGCAACAATTTTATCACGCAGTTTTACAGATAAAACCCAAAAGCTTTTGCCATCATCATCCACAGCAATATTCAATCGCACATTGTTCAGTTCATTAATTGAGTGAAGAAAATTTTTTAAGAAATCGAAGTTTGATTGCGGAACACTGATTTGCGCATTGATGCCTTCATTCGCCACATAAATTCTTCCAAACACTTTTAACTGAACTAAATTTTTGTAGAGAAAATCGCGAAACTCCTGCGGATTTTGAATAGGGAAATATTTATAAAAACTGATGGTTGTTCTTGGTTCGGTTTCTTCGTGTAAGCGACGTTTTAATTCCTCGCTGTTAATACGATTATGTAATAATGCCATAAGATAAATTTCAGTCCCGAAGTAAATCCGGGATTCATGATACAATGAACTCCGTTGCAGGCGGAGCAAAATTTTTGCAAAGATAGACCTCACCTAAATCCTCTCCAAAGGAGAGGACTTAAAACCTGAAAACTTGGAGAGATTTTGAATTTGTAAGAGTCTTCCCTTCTCCTTGGGAGAAGGGTTGGGATGAGGTCAAACTTTACACAATTATATCTTCTTCATTTGGCTTGGGCGCACGAAAAGAAAAATTGCGTTGAGAAAAATAACTGAATGCTACAACAAACACACTGGTAATAATTTTTGAAAAAGTTGGCCACCAATGAAACTCTTCAATAAATAATTTCAGGAAAAAATAATTGAGTGCGATGCAGGCAACAACAATTAAAAAATATTTAAAAACCTGCACTCGCTTTTTGGTTTTTGTTTGTTGCCAAACTACGTAGCGGCTTAAATAAAATCCTACCGGAAATGAAACGCAAAACGAGACGAGGAAAGCAAATATGTACGGACTAATAGCAAAACCACCAATGTATACAATTTGTTTGTGAAGAAAATAATTGTATGAAAGTGAATAAAGCACAATGTCGAAAAGCATATTAGCACCGCCGCAAGCCGCATAGCGAAACGTTTGTAGCGGCATAAATTTTCGAAACAATGGATAAAATGCATCAACAATTGCCAATACCATTTTGCGTATAAATGCGTGCAGTTTATTCATGCGTTGCGAAGGTAATTGTAATTGCAGATTGCGGATTTTCAACCGAAGATTTAAGGAAGAATTTGCAAGTTGCTTGCAGTAAATTTGCGCTCCGCTATGAGTTTATCAAACTACATAAAACAAATTGTAAAAACAGCAATTGCTGATTTATACAACACCAACGTTGATGAAACGAGTATTACAATCAACCTTACAAAACCTGAATTTGAAGGTGATTACACAGTGGTTTTATTTGCTTTGTTGAAGCCTTTAAAAAAATCTCCCGATGCTTTAGGAAGTGAGCTTGGAAAATATCTTGTTGAAAAAAATGCTGAAACATTTCAATCTTATAACATCATTAAAGGTTTTTTAAATCTTGTTATTGACGATGCATATTGGATAAAATTTCTTTCAGAAAATTTCACTACCCCAAACTTCGGTAAACAAAATATCAGTCATAAAAAAGTGATGGTTGAATATTCTTCACCCAACACAAACAAACCTTTACATCTTGGGCATTTAAGAAATATTTTTTTAGGATGGAGCACAGCAGAAATAGCAAAAGAAGTTGGCAACAACGTTATTAAAAGTTGTATCGTAAACGACCGCGGCATTCATATTTGTAAAAGCATGATTGCATGGAAAATGTTTGCGAATGACGCAACGCCGGAATCAACCAATACCAAAGGCGATCATTTTGTTGGCGATTATTACGTGAGGTTTAATGATGAATATAAGAGGCAAGTTGAAAAGTTGATTAGTGAAGGAGTTGAAAAGGAAAAAGCAGAAAAAGAAGCACCAATCATGAAAGCTGCGCAGCAAATGCTCGTTGATTGGGAAGCCGGAAAACCTGATGTGATTGAGTTGTGGGCAATGATGAATAATTGGGTATATAAAGGTTTTGATGAAACGTACAAACGCATCGGCGCCGACTTTGACAAAATTTATTATGAAAGCAACACATACATTCTTGGCAAAAATTTAGTGGAAGCTGGTTTGCAAAAAGGGATTTTTTATAAAGAAGAAGATGGCAGCGTTTGGATTGATTTAACGGCTGATGGTTTGGATAAAAAAATCGTTCGCCGTAAGGATGGAACTGCAGTTTACATAACGCAGGACATTGGTTTGGCTGTTGATAAATATGAAGAATATAAAATTGATGAGAACATTTATGTAGTGGGAGACGAGCAGAATTATCATTTTAAAGTGTTGCGGTTGATTTGTGAAAAAATGGGTTTGCCTTCGGCGAAAGGAATGCATCATTTAAGTTATGGAATGGTGGAATTACCAACAGGAAAAATGAAAAGTCGTGAAGGAACTGTTGTTGATGCAGATGATATTGTTGATGAAATGATTTCCATCGCGAAGCAAAAAACAGAAGAGCTTGGTAAAGTGAAAGATTTTACTGAAGATGAATTGAAAGATCTGAATGAAACAATCGGTTTGGGCGCGTTAAAATTTTTCTTGCTGCGTGTTGATCCAAAAAAGAAAATGGTTTTTAACCCTGAAGAAAGCATAGACTTCCATGGATTTACCGGACCGTTTGTTCAATATACTTACGCGAGAATTAAGAGTGTTTTGAGAAAGATGAGCGACGTGAATCGTGAATCGTCAAAAGTGAATACAAAACCGGAAACGGGAAACGGGAAACAGGAAACTAATTTGCTTCCACTTGAAAAAAGTATTATAACACAACTCGAATTGTTTCCATCAATTATTGAAGAAGCTGCAACATCTTTTGACCCTTCAAAAATTGCAGTATATATTTTCAATCTTGCGAAAACATTCAACTCATTTTATACTGAACATTCTATCGCCAACGCAGAAAGTGAAGAAAAAAAATATTTGCGTTGCATGTTGTCTGAGTTTACTGCAAACACCATTAAAACATCTATGCATTTATTGGGAATAAAAGTGCCGGAGAGAATGTGATTTGGTTCATTGGTCATGGCTCATAGCGTATGGTTTATAAGAAGCAATAACTATGACCCATTAACCATGGGCTATTCGCTAATCTTTCGGTCTATCCGCCGGATCGAGATTGCAATATTTAAAAGGTCCAAAGCCGCTTCCATCTGTTGGTTTTTTACAAGCATTAGGAAGACGTTTATATGAATCTGGCTCTGCGGTTACAGTATCCGCATCAAAACCGGCATTGGCGATAGCAGTTTCTAAATAAGGCACATTCATTCTATCCGGAAAATACTGAATTTTTAAAATGCCATTACGTAAATCCATTTTCCATTGAATAATTCCGGCATCTGTGTTTGGTCCTTTTTCACGGATCAAATATTGATTCAATCTTTGCTGGCATTCCCAACATTTTAATTGCGGAACATTTATAGTTGCCCACACTGGTTTTGCCTGCATTACCTGTGCACGTGTATTTAGAGAAAAAATAATAGCGATGATGATAAGAGAAAGATATTTCATACTACTTCAAACAAATAGTTTTATGTTTTATTGTTTCGCTTTAAACAAAAATAGTTAGTGTATTTATAAAATAAAAACTGCAGCCCCGATTGAGCCGCAGTTTTATCAATTCATCTAAGTATCTGAATGATTACATCTGAGTAATCTGAAAAGATATATTTTGTTTTTGCCTGTATGTTACCTTATGACCATTTTGCGTTGCAGGAATCCAATCTGGTCCCTGCGCAATCACTCGCACGGCTTCAGCAGCAGTTCCATAACCCGGATCTTTTATTGCTTTTACTTCAGAAACTTTTCCATTTGCATCTACTAAAAAACTAACGGTAACTGTGTACGTTCCCTTTGGAGCATTATTTTTTGCGGGAACATCGGCTTTTAAATTATTTTGAAGATACGTTAGCCACCCTTTTGCGCCTCCCGGAAATTGCGGCTCTTGTTCTGCCTGTGTAAATATTGGTTTAGCGCTTGTCAACGTGTCTGTTTGTAACGTTGGAGGATTAGGTGCAGTATTAGGTTCTTCGGGTGCAGGAGGAGGCGGTGGCGGAATTCCCTTTTTTAATGTTATTTCAATTACACCGTTTTTTCCTTTATCGCCGTATTTATCTGTTGCATTTTTACCTTTTAAAACATTCATGCTTTCAATTGAAGAAGGCGCTGTTTTATCAACAACAGATTTTGGAACAATCTTTCCATTCAAAACATATAAAACATTGTTATCAGTTTTTAAAGTAGTTCCAAGTGTGTCTCTTTTTATTCGCGGAGGAACGGTATCATTTTCATTTTTTATTTGATATAATGATGATTTATCCACCTTATCATTTGCATACATAGCAACACCTTGCAAAATATTTTGCGCCATCAATTTAATCTTTGCATCATCTTTTAAATTATTTGCATCATCAGCATTTGTGATGTAACCACATTCAATTAGTGCAGATGGAATATTGCTGTTATCTAAAACCCAAATACCAATACGCCTTTGTTCCAAAGATTGTTCTGTTTTAAAATCTTTACTTACGCTTTGTAAAATAGCGGAGCCTAAAACCTGGTTGTTGCTTGAAAACTTTAAATTTTTTCCTGATATAGCAACTTCAAAACCTGACCTGTTTGGCTGTTGCGTTTCGGGTGCAGAATTCACATGAATAGAAATGAAAGCATCTGCGTTTTGCCCGTTCACAAAGTCAGATTTTTGTTGCGGTGTTTGATATACATCATCGTCTCTTGTCAACACAACATCAATTCCATATTGAGATGACAAATCTTTTATTTCTTTTGCAATCTTTAGCGCAACATTTTTTTCAGTAAGACCATTGTCAACGGCACCATTGTCTTTTCCGCCATGCCCTGCATCTACAACCAAAACAAATGGCTTTGCTGCAATAATTCTTTGGGTCGATGATATTGTTGTTTCATTTTTTACGGTAAATGCAAACAGGCACACTACGCAGGCAATTAATGGTAATACCAAAATGCGGCGCAGGTAATTAAACTTTGGATTTTTTGATTGGGTAAGCATAGATAATCTTCTTTTAATTGATGAATAAAAAAATGGTTGCGCGGGTAAGAAATCAAACTTTCCAAACTGTGCGGTGAGCAACATTTTGGCAAAAGCATTTGCATCAGATTGTTCAATAGCTTTTTCATCAGCAATAAATTCGTGTATTAAATACAACTCGCGTTTCATGAAATGATAGAAAGGATTTGCCCAGTAAAAGCACATCATCATTTGCACAAATATTTTATCCCAACTATGTTTTTGTTTGATGTGTGTTATTTCGTGTTGTAATATTTGTTTACCGGTTTCTTCCTGCAGCGAAATATCATTACGCCAGAAAATATTTTTTAAAAATGAAAATGGCGCAGACGAAACATCGGTATTAATAAAATCAAATTCGTGTGATGATTGAACAGGAAATTTCTTCTTTAAATGAAGAATGCGAATGATTCTGAAAATAAAAAACACGAGCAGCGAGAAACATATTAAGACCAATGCATACAAAATAATTTGTTGCCAGTTTAAAGATGCATTTCCGTTTACGATTACGTCTGGCTCTCCGTTGCCACTAATTATCTTTAGCAAATGAATAGTTTTGTTTGAATCATCACCAAACGTAAACCACTGCAGTTTCAGCACCGGCAATATTGCGCTGAGTACAAAACTCATTAATAAATAAAACCTGTTATAAAAATGAAATTGTTTATTGCGCAACGCCAGCAGGTAGTATAAAAAAAGTAAACCGCTTGTGCATGTTACTTTTAGCAGGTATATGGCAATTGTTTGCAGCATATTATTTCTTTTTTAATTGTTGAAGTAAAAGTTCAAGGTCTTCTATGTTTAATTTATTTTCTTCCACTAAAAACGAAACAGCTTTACTGTAAGAGCCGCCAAAATACCCTTTCACCAAACTATTCATCGTGTTTTTTGAATACGCCTGTTTGGATATCGCCGGCGAATACTGGTTCATTCTGCCGAACGTTTCTGTTTCAACAAATTTTTTATCAATTAAAATTTTTAGCAGCGTAGCAACAGTATTAGAATGTGGCTTTGGATTGGGCATCGCTTCAACAATATCTTTTAAAAATCCTTTGTCAATTCTCCATAAAGCCTGCATTACCTGTTCTTCTGCTTTGGTAAGTGTTTTCATACGCAATTTTTTTTATAACTAAAAACTTAGTCAAACATACAACTAAATATTTAGTTGTACAACTATTTTTTTAGTTAGTATTTTTGTAATCATCAAAACAACAGTTTTACTGTGATAGTTATTTTATTTTAATTTTGAAATAAATAAACATTCCATGTTTGAACCAGTAGTAATTGTAAAAAACGCCAATATATACCAGGGGGACTCTCTTATTTTAAGTGATGTGAATTTTACCGTTGAACGCGGTGAGTTTGTTTACCTCGTTGGAAAAACAGGAACAGGCAAGAGCAGTCTTTTAAAAACTTTGTATGGTGAATTGCCACTAAAAGAAGGCGATGCTTCTGTTGCCGGATATGATTTACGAAAGATGGATTGGAAAAAAGTTCCGTTCTTACGCCGTAATCTCGGAGTTGTATTTCAGGATTTTCAATTACTCACAGACAGGAATATAAACGAAAACCTGCGCTTTGTTTTAAAGGCTACTGGTTGGAAAGAAGATAAATTGATTGATGAAAAAATAAATGATGTGCTGGATAAAGTTGGTTTAAAAAGCAAAGGTTTTAAAATGACGTATGAGCTCAGCGGCGGCGAACAACAACGCGTTGACATTGCAAGAGCTTTGCTCAATTCACCCAAACTTATTTTGGCAGATGAACCAACAGGAAACCTTGACCCTGAAACCAGCGATGAAATAATGCAGTTGCTTTTTAATATCGCTAAAGATTATGGTACTTCAGTAATAATGGCTACACACGATTTTATTGTTATCAGTAAATATCCTTCCCGCATGTTAAAAACAGAAAGAGGAAAAGTGTTTGACAGCGCTGTAGCAGAAGTTTAAGCATACGTTTCCCAAATCCATTTCACCATTTGTTTTGCGTTTGCTTCGTTGGAAAAATTTTCTTGTAATTGCTGCTTTCTAAATTCATTTTCTTCAGCCATAAATTTTTGATGATACAGCATAGCTATGCGCTCTTTAAATTCTTCGGCACTATGTACAACATGGCATAAAGCGGCAAGCGGAGTGCCTGCAATCATCTGATTATTTACAATGCAATGTCTTCCGTTATACAGTGCATTCAACAGTTTTATTTTTATTCCTGTATTGCTAAAAGATGGCAACACATGAATGTGCGCTTTTGCAATAATATCTTCAATTTGCCCTTGATCCGGATTTGCAACTAAACAGGTTTGATTATTTTTTTCCATCATCATTCCAATTTTCTTAGATGGATTTTTACCTGCAACAACAAATGGAATTTCCAGTTTATTAAAAACATTTTTCAACAGCCACTTAACAGCATGTTCATTTTCTTCAACCGAAAGATCACCGTGATATAAACAGTATGTTCCTAAGCCTTCCTGCGCCTGCACTTTCCAATCAGGCAAATACAGCGGCAGATAATCTATCGTTTTACAATTTAATTTTTGCCGGTAATAATCAGCATCTATTGGTGAGACAGACCAGTAAGCTGTGGCATTTTTTGCAAGTTGTGTTTCATATCGTGCAAGTTTTTTTCCTTCAAACCAATAGTAAATTTTGTTTTTTATATTGTTGGAAAACTTTGCCAATTGCTCGTAATATTTATGCTCGACGTTATGAATACGCACAAATTTTTTTCTGTGTTCAAACCGTTTGTCGTTTGTTATATAGGTACAATGAACGCCTTCCATAAATATCGGATAATCGTTCTGCAAAAGCCGCTGATTCAATTCCTCATTAATTCTGCTTGCAACAATGTATGGTAGGTTTGATGATAAATTTTTCGAAGACATATTACGATCATAGTAAAAAACTTCTTCGCAATATTTATTTAACTCAGGCTGATGTTGACGGTCTTTTGTAAAACAATGCAAATGAATTTTCACGCCTTGCTGTTGCAGTGCAGGCAGCTTATAAAACAAATCATACACACCACCATAGTCTGCGGGGTAAGGAACATTTAAAGTAATTATGTGGAGATGTTTTTCCATCACTCAAATAAATTCATAAGATTTCTTTTTTTAATTGCATCTAACATAGATTCAAAAATTTCACGTCTTTCTTTCGTAAACAATGTTGAGTTATGCCAAAGCGGAATAAATATTCCTTCATGCATACATGTTTCATCCAATAAATCTGAAATTATTTTTTTTGATGTTTGCACATCAAGCTTCATTACATCATCGAATGTTCCTTCCATAAACGCAAAAGGAAAAATACGGAGCGAAGTTGTTTCGTTTTTCTCAAGATCAAAAAATAAAAATGATTTACATGTGCCTGCACGAAAGCCATACGTGTCATGATAACCAATTGTAAAATCTGACTGAATTCCGTTTTTGATTAGCTGCTGATATGTTTCGGGAAATTTCAATTTTAAATAATGTTGGCGGCTGGCAGTTATTTTTTCATTTATAATTTCTTCAAGCCAGCTTTTTTCCTGTGTAAGTAAACTATAATTTGAATTAGATGCGTAAGAAGGATGAATGCCTATAAAATGTTTTTTATGAATCTTGCTAATTAGATTTCGAAATTTTTTATTTTGATAAGATGGATTCTTGTCATACTGACCATACTTGCCCATGTTGAAAAAAAATATCGCTTTATTATTTTTTATTTCCTGGAAGATATAATCGTACGTATCGAAGGCATCTTTCTTTAGATGAGCAAGCGTTAGCAACTGATCTTTTAAAGCAGTAAATTTTACTTTAACTATTTTCTTTGCAATGCCTCCGATCGTTCTTGCTAAGATGCGGTTGTTATATTCATAGGCAACATCAATATCGAAACTTAATGCAAACCTGGCTTTGCATTGTTTAAATTGTAATGATGGAAACTTTTCTTTCAACGCACGCTTCAACATACCAACCCAACGCTCAACAACAGCAACATGCATACACTTCAATTGATGAAGAATACTGTTTTTAAAATCATAATTGCCAAATTTGTCTGGTGGCTTTCCAAGATATTCCTCATAGCGACTTAGCAAATAAAAAATAGCAGCAAATACATCAAACCCTAAAGCATCATGTTTATCATGTTTAAATAAAACAATATTAGTGTTGATTGTTCCGCTTTCAATTTTCAATTCCTTAATGTCATTTGCAAACACCAGGTCATCAGAAAAAATAAAAAAACTGTTGCCAATATTTTTTTTTGAATAGACAATTTTTTCAGCGTCATTGCTATTAACAAATGCAATTTCATCATTAACTGCAGTAAAATCCAAACCAAATTGCTCATGAAAAACATATTGCATTACATATTGCAATCGCGGCGTAATATTTGGCGAGTATATGAGCATCATGCATTAAGAAGCAAATACGTTTTTATAAAAATTCAACAGCTTCTCTTCTTCCTTTTGCCACGTAAAAACATCAGCTGCAATTAAACAATTTGCTTTTAGCCTTTCATATAAAACAGCATCGTTCAACAAAATGTTTAGTGCGTTGGTAATTTCTTTTGGTTTAATTGTATTAATTAGAAGAGCCACTTCATGTTCATCGTTTATCTTCTTGTATTCAGGAAAATTCATGGTGAGCTGCGGAATACCAGCCTGTACATAATCAAAGAATTTATTCGCAAGAGAATACAATTGATTCAGTCCGATCGGCTCAACCAAATTAATTCCCACATAAGCAGTTGCCGTTGTTGTTTCCAATTCTTGTGGCGCGATTTTACCTTTTAGTTGAATTTTGTTTTCTAAATTATTTTCAATTATCAACGCTTTTATTTTTTCGAAAATATTTCCATCGCCATACATTACTAAAATTGCGTTTACATCCTTCATCGCAATTATCAAATTCTCCAGTCCTCTTGCTTCATTAATTGCGCCCTGGTATAACAGAAACTTTTCTGCTTGTTGTTTAGCTTGATCAACTGATTTTTTATACGGCAAGTTTCTTATTACAGCGTAACCAAGCCCATATCGCTTTTTAAATTCTTCGGCAATTGAATAACTTACTGTATAACCATTTTTAAATTTTGGAACAACAAATTCTTCTATTGCCATCCATCTCTTTTTAATGGCAGGTCTTGATATAACTTCTTTCATTTCTGTAAATAACTCATGTGCATCATATACTCTTTTTTTCCCTCGTACAAAAGAAACAAAATAGCAAGGCAAAATTGTATCAAGATCTATCGCACAAACGGCATCCATCTTTATAAACAACAAATAAAAAAACAAGCGCAGGTTGTATTCAGCATAAAATAAAAAGCCTTTAGTAAAAAAACACTTCAATCTTTTCTGCTGAAATTTTTCTTGCTTTAAAGCAACCGAGTCATTCAGCCTTCTTCCAATCAACAAAACATTATAACCGGCATTTGCAAGCGAAGTGCAAATGCGCTGCATGCGCTGGTCGTAACTTAAATCATTGGTAACTGTAAAAATTATGCGCTTCAAGCAGAAGAATTGTGAGGGCAATTTATCTTTTCTTTTTATACTTCAGCTCAACCTGAACAATGCCATCATTAATCATATCAATTCTGCGTGCGGCTTTTTTACTTAGGTCAATTATTCTTCCTTTTACAAATGGACCGCGATCTGTAATGCGCACTTTTACGCGTTCATGATTGGTGAGATTTATCACTTTTACTTTTGTGCCAAGTGGTAATGTTTTATGTGCTGCAGTTAATTTATGCTGACTGAATTTTTTTCCATTTGCCATTGGCCGGTGTATAAACTCATCGCCATAATAAGAAGCTACGCCGGTTTCAGTAACATATTTTCCGCAGGAGGAAAATACAAGCGATAGAACAATAATGGCTAAAAAGAATTTATTGCGCATTAAACGATTTAAATCATCTCTTCTTCTAAATCAAAATTCATTTCCATTTGTGCAGAAAGAATATTAAAACTTTTGCGATGATACTTGCACAAGCCGTATTCTTCAATGGCGCGGCGATGTTCGAGCGTTCCGTAACCTTTGTTTTGCGCCCAGTTGTAATGCGGAAATTCATCATGCAGTTTGCGCATGTATTCATCGCGATATGTTTTCGCCAAAACACTTGCAGCCGCAATGCTTGCATAAATGCCATCACCTTTTATAATGCAATGATGCTGCACATTGCGCCATGCAGTAAACCGGTTGCCATCCACCAAAATTAAAGCGGGCTCAACAGGCAGTTGTTCAAGCGCGAGATGCATCGCTTTAAATGAAGCGCGCAAAATATTTATTGCATCAATTTCTTCATGATCAACCATGGCAACCGCATAATACGTTGCTTTCTTTTCAATATAAATTCTTAATATATCGCGCTGCTCGGATGTGAGTTGTTTACTATCGTTAAGTTCGGGATGATAAAAATTTTTCGGAAGAACTACTGCGGCAGCCGTAACAGGTCCGGCAAAACAACCTCGTCCCGCTTCATCGCATCCTGCTTCTGTTTTTCTTTTCCTGTGGTAAGGCTTCAACATGCGCGTTGAATTTTTTTCAAAGTAAACGATTCAATTAATTGTTTGTTTATGTTTTGAAAACCTGTTGATAATTTTTTCTTTTTCCACACACATAACTTTAATTTTAATTTCTGTTTAATAATAAATAAATGATGCAGCCATCACATATTCTTAAAACCTTTTTACCAACCCGCTATTCAAAACGCACACAGGAAATTTTTCGTGTAAACCCAACTATTGATCCGGTGCGCGAAGAAGCGCAAAATATAAAGGTTGACATTTATGATTATGATGCACACACATTAGATCATCATGAATTTACATCTGTACACACCTGCAATCGTTTCAAGGACAATGGAAAAATTACATGGATAAATATTGACGGGCTACGCAAAACAGATGTTGAAACGATTTGCAACGAGTTTCATATTCACCCATTACTAATTGAAGATATTTTAAGCGTAGGACAGCGACCAAAAATGGATGAACTGGACAATGTTTTGTTTTGCCTTTTAAACATGTTATACTTTAATGAAGAAGGCGGCTGCATTGAACAGGAGCAGGTAAGCATTGTGCTTGGTAAAGATTATGTTTTAAGTTTCCAGGAAGAAGCAGGCAGAGATGTGTTTAACCCTGTGCGCGAAAAAATTCAAATGGAAGGAAGCAAGTTGCGCACTTCCGGTGCTGATTATTTATGTTATTCATTGATAGATATTATTGTTGACAGTTATTATGGTGTGCTGGAAAAGCTGGGAGAATATATTGAAACGCTTGAAGAGCAAATCATTCACATTGGAGATGCACATTCACTTACGAGCATAACAACTTTACGAAAAGAGTTAATTATTTTAAAACGCAACATGAACCCGGTGCGGGATATTGTAAATGCTTTTATGCGTACTGACAGCGATTTGCTGAATGAAAAAATTACACGTTATTTTAAAGATGTGTATGATCATATTGTACAGGCAAATGATCTTGTAGAAAATTACCGGGACATGATGATGAGCCTGCAGGATCTTTATTTGAATAAAGTAAACCTGCGCATGAATGAAGTGATGAAAGTTATGGCCATCGTAACATGTTTACTCGCGCCTGCAACCGTTATCGGCGGCATTTTTGGGATGAATTTTCAATCCATTCCGTATATACACAATCAATACGGATTTTGGATCGCAGTAGCTTTGATGCTCTTAATTCCGCTTTGGATGATATATATGTTTAAGAAGAAAGGCTGGTTTAATAATTAATTAATTATTTCAACACTTCCGCAAGCTTATTATTCAGATCATCGCCGCGCAAATCTTTTCCTATTATCACACCATTCGGGTCAAGTAAAAAGTTTGAAGGAATGCTTTCAATATCGTATTGTTTTGCAACGGCATTATCCCAAAATTTCAGATCAGAAACATGCGTCCATGTTAAACCATCTTTATGTATTGCATTCAGCCATTTTTCTTTTCCTGTTGGTTGATCTAATGAAACACTCAACACGGTAAAGTTTTTATCGTGATATTTATTATATGCAGCAACTACATTTGGATTTTCTTCGCGGCAAGGTCCGCACCAGCTTGCCCAAAAATCAAGCAATACATATTTACCACGAAAATCTTTTAATGAAACGGGTTTACCTGCTGTATCAGATTGCGTAAAATCCAAAGCTGTTTTACCAATACCGGTAAGCTTGTTTACTTCAATTGCATGCTGAACTTTTTTTGCAGGGAAATTATTTTTTGCTGTTGCATTTAAATGATTGTACAAAACATCCAGCGTATCAAAGTTTACAGAAAAACGCATGTATTCAAGTACATATCCGCAAACCGGAGATGATGCATGTTTTCTAACCCATTGCTTTTGCATTTCCGTTTTTATAGAATCGATCGCATCAATTTTTTGTTCAATCAATTTCAAATTCGCTGTATCTCCGGCTTTGTAATATTGATTGCCTTGGGCATATAAGTCGCGCTCATTTTTTACCGCTTCATTTGATTGCATGTAATTATTGTAATCGTTCAATTGTACTGCAGAAGGCGCACCTGAAAACTTCGCATCTTTAAAAAGCGGGCCGTTGCCCATAATATTTACAACGCCTTTATCAAGAAAAATTTCTGTATAACTATCCGGATCATCAAAATTTCTTTCAACAGAAAAAAGAAACAGGTCGCCTTCGCCTTCTCCTATATCAATTTTAAACGTAAATCCTCCTGCAATACTCTTTACAGAATCTTTTAAATCATTTCCTCCCTGCTCGCGATAAAAAACCCATTTACCTGCAGGCAGATCTTTAATTTTTGCATTTACGATTACAGTGTTTGCTTTTGCTGAACTCATCAACAAAAGAAAGAAAGCGGCAACTATTGATAATTTTTTCATGTTTGTTATAAATAAATGATTTAATTTTTTTTCTTGAAGACAGGCACTGTGCTGCACGGCTCACCATACATAATACTTTTCACATGCGGCAATAAGAGCGCCGTTATTTGCATATAAATGCTATCGGGAATAGCAACATCACCACAACCTTTTATTACAACACGTTTATCCTGGTATTCATTTATACTTATTCGATTGATGTTTTGCATAAGTATTGTTTCAATCAATTTCTTTTCATCACCCAAAACAATATTTTTTGCAACCGGCTGCAAGTATGTTGCGATAAGCATATATGCCCATACCGGAATGATCGCATCTGCACTGCACGTTACGGCAACGTTTGTATTTGCATACTGTTGCCAGTTTGTATTTTTTAATGCTTCGCGAAAATCTTTTTCTTTTATTATCAATCCGCGAAACAAATAATCTTTTAAATCAAAAATTTTTATTTCTTCTTTGGGATAAAAAGTTTTCAGATCAAGTATTATAAGTCCACTCTCAGTTACACGATTTATAATTACATCACTTACTTCCATCACAAATTATTTTTACCAAAATTAAACTATAGCTGTTATAAAAAATAAAGGCGGCGCAAAGCCGCCTTATTTAATTAAATATTTTTTTACTAATAGAATTTAGAACGATAATCTTTTATGTTCGCTGCTTTTCTTAACACGCCTGCTACCTGTGCAGATTGTTGTTTAAGCATTTGTTCTATTTGGGTTTTTTGCGTTTCCGCTGTTTGACCAAGATTTGAAACGCCGGTTACGCCACCACTTTTTACAACAAATACGCCTGTGTTGCCGGCAATAGGACTGCTCATTTTATTTTGTAACTGCTTGTTAAACGCTGCGCCAATAAATTGGGGCTCGTTACCAAGTTCCGGAACAACAAAAGAATTAAAGGCTAAGCTATCAACATTTTTAACCGGCTGATGTGCGCTTGCTGAAACCTGCTCTAAAGTTGAACCTTTAAATTGTTGTGCAATTATTATTTGTGCTTTCTTTTCGTTGCGCACCAATGGTTCAACAGTTTGTTGTACTGAATGTGGTGAAGCAAGTCCTTTTTCATTAATAGCAGAAAGCATTGCAACAATATATTTATTGTCTACATTTTGCGGATCTGATACATCTCCCACTTTGTTATCATAAGCCCACTTTACTAAGGTTCTGCTTTCACCCAATCCCTGGATATTAAAATCATTTTCCATAAAATCGGGTGAAGTGCTTATAGTAAGATTTTGCTTTTTTGCATTTGCCATAAAATCTTTACTGTTCCTGCTGTTTGCAGAAAATTGTTCTGCAGCATTGCTTGCGGCATTATCTGTTTCTGTACTTGTAACAATTGGTTTAGATAAATAGGCAATTTTATATCCTGTTGTTGAACCTGTTTGTCCAAGTATTTCTATGTAATGATAACCGTAAACCGTATGCACAACTTTTGTTTCACCCGGTTTTCCTGTAAATGCAAAATCATTAAAGTTTGCATCCATTTGACCGGAAGGAAAATTATTATAAACGCCGCCGGTATTTTTACTTCCCGGGTCATCAGAATATTTCATTGCAACAGAATCGAAAGGCACTCCACTTTTAATTAAAGCGATTGCGCTGTCTAATCTTTTCATTGCAGCACTATCATCTCTCACCTGAACAAGACCTCCGGTGTTTGGGTCTTGCTGATTCGTTGCAACTAATATATGACGCACTTTCGCAGAATCAGGAATGGTTTGTTTTGCAACCATTTTAGCAAGCACATAATGATCACCATCCAGGTAAGGTCCGTAAACAGAGTCAACCGGAACTTTAAAGAGTGTATCTTTTATTGCCTGCTTAATTTCTTTACCGCTGATGAAGCTATTATAATAAGGCGTTTCACTGCTTTGCGTACTTAAAAATGTTTGTTCATCTTTTGTTGTGGCGAACTGTTCTTTCAAATCGTTTAAACTATTTCTTACCGCTGCAGAATCGTCAGCGCTTGGCGCCGCGCTAAACGTAACATAAGAAATAGCACGCGTTTCCTGGTCTTGTTTAAACTGGCTTGAATGTTTTTTAATGTAAGCCTGCATATCATCATCAGAAACCTTAACTGCGCTGTCTGAAATACTTGAATAAGGAACAAAAACATAAGAAGCTTTTGCAACAGAATTCGCATCCGCATTCATTTTTTCACCCATCCATTTTGGAACATACACGGCTCCTGTTATAAGTGCCTGGTATTTTTGTTCAAGCGTTTGTAAAATAGTTGGTTGAATATATCCTTCTTCTAAATTTTGCACCTGTGGGTCGTTAGCTCTGCTTTTAAGCGCATTAAATTGTTGCTTCGCCAATGTAACATTAAATACACCGGTTTTAGGATCGGTAAAAGCCTGTTGCATCCATTGCGGCGGATTGGAGCCAAATAATATATCAGAAAGTTCATTTGGAGAAACAGTTAGCCCGAGTTTGTCTGCCTGTTGTTGCAAAATAATCTGGTTTACCATGTATTCCCAAACGCTGCCCACCAACTGGCTGCGTTGCACCTGCCCGTTATTCGCCTGGTCGTAAAAACTAATTTTATGTTCAAAATCGCTTTGCTCAATTGATGTGCCGTTTACTTTGCCCACTGTTGTGCCAGTACCAAACAAGCTGCCTCTGCCTTTATTAAAAAAAGCATCCTGAACAATAAACGCAAGCAGAGATAGACCAATTGCTCCTGAAACTATCCACGCTGCTCTTTCACGAATTTTCTGAATAACTGACATTAGTGATTTTTAAAGGATGGCAAAATTAGGGGAAATGAACGTTTGAACAAATTGTGGATATTTTTGTTTGCTGCCGTTCGTTCTATTCAATCGTGAAACTTCTTTTAACACGATGGTGTTCATATCAACCATTTGCTGTTTGTAAACCGGGTTTGCTTTTGTTTTTTGTCTGAATAAAAATAGAATAACATCATCCATTTTCAACTTTCGCCAAACACCATTCATTTAAAACACAATTTACTTCTCTGTTTATAACATGCATAATGTGTGAATGAATGCTGTTGATTTTTGTGTAGCGAGAAAATCAACACACGTTAATATCCTATTAAAATATAGCAGCAGCGCTGTTTTGTTCTTTGCGATTGGTGTGCATTTCTATTGAATAAACTGCACTTAATTAACTTTGCCTGTTGTGCATAATTAATTTATTAAGAAATACACAGCCGTAATAGTAGTATTCTTTTTTATAAAAAAAGGTTTTTAATAAATATACTATGGCATATATAAACATTTCTGGAGCTGAGTTGAATTTGAAAGCCAAAGGTTTTTTAGATATTGAAATTGATCCCGCGCTTGACTTGTTTCATGAAATAGAATTGTTGAAGAAAGAAAAAAATGCCGTGCTGCTCGCTCACTATTACCAGGAGCCGGATATTCAGGATGTCGCTGATTATATTGGCGACAGTTTAGGACTTGCACAACAGGCTGCAAAAACGAATGCCGATATGATTGTTTTTGCCGGTGTGCATTTTATGGCAGAGACAGCAAAAATTTTAAATCCAAATAAAAAAGTTGTTTTGCCGGATCTGCATGCAGGTTGTTCACTTGCAGACAGTGCACCGGCGGGTGAGTTTAGTGCATTTAAAAAATTACATCCCGATCACATTGTGATCTCTTACATAAACTGCAGTGCAGAAATAAAAGCCATGAGCGATATTATTTGCACCAGTAGTAATGCACAAAAAATTATTGAAAGTGTTCCTGAAGAACAGCCCATCATTTTTGCACCTGATAAAAATCTTGGCGCTTACTTAAATAAAAAAACAGGAAGGAATATGTTGCTGTGGAATGGTGCATGTATGGTGCACGAAATTTTCAGCCAACAAAAAATTGCAAAATTAAAAATGCGTCATCCAGGTGCAAAAGTGATTGCACATCCTGAATGTGAAGAAGCTGTTTTGCAGTACGCAGATTTTATTGGCAGCACAACGCAGCTTTTAAAATTTGCTGTGAATGATTCAGCCAACGAATTTATTGTAGCAACAGAAACAGGTATTTTACATCAAATGCAAAAAGATGCACCTCAAAAAACTTTTATTCCGGCTCCGCCGGATAACATGTGTGCATGTAATGATTGTCCGCACATGAAGCTGAACACGCTTGAAAAACTTTACCTGTGCATGAAATATGAGCAACCAGAAATTTTAATGGAAGAATCGATAAGAAAGGCTGCATTGAAACCTATAGAACGCATGCTTGAAATAAGTAAAGCTGCCGGGCTTGTTGGTTGATCTTTAAAATTTGTATCCCACGCCAATTCCGCCAAAAAAGGCCCAGCCGCCACCTTCGCCAAATTCTATTGCAGGTGATATAACAATTCTGGCCATTAGCCCATTGCCTGCTTGTTGATACCGATAGCCTATACTTGGAAACAAAAGACCACCATGTCCAGAGAAAAATTCGTCCTGACCTGTGAATGTGGCGTATGTATAGCCAAGACCTGCTTCAAGAAAATTTGGTGCTTTTCCTGCAAGATAATTTAAGCCGATAGGAACAGTTAAAATGCCTCCGCCCGAACCACCGAAAAAACCTAAGCCAATTCTGCCACCGATTCCATTTTGATGCGGTGTAAACCTAACATCATAGTTAGCAGAAAAAAGTAAACCATTTCCTCCAATTTCAAGAAATACAGATTGTGCCGGCGAAGTTGGTTCATTCTCTTTTTGGCAAAAGCCAATAATTACTGAAAAGCAAAAGAACAGTGTTATAAAAAATTTTTGCATCAGAGTTAGTTTTAGCACTAATAAATATAAGATTATTCTTTTAAATTTTAAAAGATAATCAGGGGAGAAAGCAGTAAGTAAAATATCGCCTTTGTATCGGTTAGAGGTATTTTTCCCCTTTATGTTTTTTAACGATAGATAAAAAATCTTTTACCTGTTGCTCGTTTTCTTTTTTGCAGATGAGTAAAACGTCGGGCGTATCAACAACAATAAAATCATCTAATCCCTGCAACACAACCAATTTTTCATTTGGTGCATGTATCATAGAATTTTTTGCATCGATCACAACTATATTATCGCCTGCAATTGCATTTTCTTTATTGTCTTTTTTAAGATTGGTATAAGCACTGTTCCAGGTGCCTAAATCACTCCAGCCAAAAGACGCAGGAATTACGTAAACATTGTTCGCTTTTTCCATTATTGCATAATCAATAGAAATGCTTGTGCACAATGGATAAATGCGTTCGATGGCTTCTGTTTCTTTATCGGTATTAAAATTTTCTTTTTCTGCAGCGAACAACTCAAACATTTCCGGCTGAAATTTTTCAAACGCCTCAATTACATCTTTTACGTTCCACATAAATATGCCCGCGTTCCATAAGAAATCTCCGCTGGCTAAAAATGTTTTAGCCAATTCAATATCTGGCTTTTCAGTAAATGTTTTCACTTTAAAAACGCTATCCTCATGTTCCGCAGTTGTATCGTATTGAATGTAACCGTAACCTGTGTTAGGATAAGTTGGCTGAATACCAAGCGTAACA
>DASZUY010000021.1:0-21169 GCA_035547495.1 Parafilimonas sp.
CCGTTTAATACTTTCAGGGGCATTAGATGTTGTAGTGATTGATTCTGTTGCAGCACTCGTACCAAAAGGCGAATTAGAAGGGGAGATGGGTGATAGTAAAATGGGTTTACAGGCAAGATTGATGAGCCAGGCTTTGCGCAAGCTAACAGCAACAATAAGCAAAACAAATACAATATGCATTTTTATAAACCAGTTACGTGAAAAGATTGGTGTAATGTTCGGCAATCCTGAAACAACAACTGGTGGTAATGCGCTGAAATTTTATTGCTCTGTTCGATTAGATATTCGCCGCAGTGCACAAATAAAAGATGGTGATAATGCAATTGGAAACCGCGTTAAAGTAAAGGTGGTAAAGAATAAAGTTGCACCGCCATTCCGCAGTGCAGAATTTGATATAATTTTTGGTGAAGGCATTAGCAAGATTGGTGAAATAATAGATATGGGTGTTGAAATGGGTATCATTCAAAAGAGTGGAAGCTGGTTTAGTTATGATGGAAATAAATTGGGACAAGGTCGTGATGCAGTAAAAGCTTTACTTGGTGATAACGAAGGTTTGGCAAATGAAATTGAAGGAAAGATAAGAGCGAAGCTTACCGAAATGCAGACAGCATAATTTATTTTTTATTAGCTACATATTTTTCAAAGAAATTTCTTGCAGTTAAAACAGGAATTTCTGAAAAATAAAAATCATTTGTGTCTTCTGTAATGATAAAGCCACATTTACTTTCTATAGCAGAATAATATTCAAGACCATCTTCAAAATCATTTATTTTTTTGTTTGATACTGTTTTTTGAACAACACTTGCTGTTGCTTCTGCTATAGAAATATGATTGCATAACAAAGCAATTTTGTCTCTTGCTATTTTTGTCTTATGTTTTTTTTCAGCGAAATAAAAAGCAATAGCCAGACAAATAGGAGAAGTATAAATCTCAAAATTTTTCTTTGTTGAAAGACTTAAGATTCTTGCACTGTGTGTAAAAAGCGGGTATTCTTTATTTAATACTGAAACAAGAATATTTGCATCAACAAACACTTTCATTCGTGCAGGTTTATTTTCCAATGGTCTCATGGAACCTCGCTATAAACATTCCCCGCTGTGGAAAAAGTTATCATGCTCGGTTTCATTTTTTAGAAGAATAAAATTCTTTCTTTAATGATTTTCTTGAACGTGCTTTTGTTTGATATGTAGCCGCACCTTCTGCAACCTGGCTCACCCAATCTGAAATTGGAAATTCTTCAAAAGAAGTATAACCTGATGATGTTACTTTATCTAAAAGAAATTCTACCAGCCTGCTTAAGCTTACATTGTTTTTTTCTGCGTATCGCTTTGCCTTATTGGCAATTGATTCGTTAAAGCTTAAAGTTATTTTCGCATCCATATCATAAATTTTAACAAAGATAAAAATTATACGTAAAGATAAAAATTTTTGTACGTATAACTTTATTTATCTAATACAAATTTATTCTCTCCGCTTTTCAGCATATATTCTTTTCCTTTCCATATAAACCTTCCTGAAATAGTTTGAGGTAATGTTATATCAATATTCCATTTACCGTTTTGTAAAGCGTACGATGCTTTTATATTTCCTGAAGGATGCGGCATTGTTCCTGATGCATTCGTTAGCGCGCCTAAATGCGGCTCAATCTTTACTTTGAAAAAACCAGGTGCATCTGTATTAATTCCTAAAACAATTCTGTATAATTCAATGTTCGGGCTGCTGCCCCATGCATGGCAATCAGAGCGTGTACGATTTATATCATCAATCTCTGCCCATGTAGTTAATCCTTCGGCGAGATTTTGTTGCCAGATGCCAAGCCAATTCAAATAATCATTTCCATAACCTGCCTTTGTTAATGCCTGGTATAAATAATATCTGAAATAAACTGATGCTTTTGCCAGTGAAGAATCATTCAATAACTTTTCACCTAAAGCATGCGCATCATTTTCATTAACAACGTTGGTTAAAATTGCCAATGCATTTGCATGTTGCGAATAATATTTTTTTTCTTTTGTATCACTAAAAAGCCTTTTATCTGCATCCCAATATTTTGCCCGAATGTTTTTTTTAAGCTGATTAATTTGTTGTTCATACGCGTTTGAATAACAACTCATGCCTAAATTTTTTTCAAGATCGTAACCAGATTCATAAGCCATTAATAGTTGCAAATCCATCAATGCAGAATTGCCATCTTTATCAATTGGTGCAACGCCGCCATCCCAGCCCGACGCATCAACCCAATCCGTAAAATCCCAGTAAGGAGCATTCTTTACACTTCCATCTGCTTGCTGAAATTTATGAAAGAAAGCAAGCACTTGTCTTGAAATTCTCAATTGGTCTTTCACAAAATTTGTATCGCTGCGATACATATAATAATCATGCAGCATGCTTATCCATATCAAAGAAAAAGTTGGAATTTCCTGATGAATATTATGCGGGTAACGGCTCTCCGTAATTCCTTCTGCTAACGTTGAATTTGCAATTTGTTCGATCGCGTTTCGCATCAACCTGTCATCGCCGGAATTATATAAACTCACCATCGCCTGTATACGCGTATCGCCTACATATTGCAATTGCTCATAGTAAGGGCAATCAGTATAAGTTTCCTGCGCATCTAATCTTGCAGTGCGCCAGCCAACTTCTAAAATTTTATTTAATGATGTATCACTGCTTGAAAATTGTGCGTTCATTTTAAATGGATAACCAGTGTACATTCCATAAAAATCATCAATGGTTAAATCATCATCTTGTGTTGTAACATCTAACTGCACATACCGATATGTTTGAAAAGTCAGGGCCGTAAAATTTTGATGCGTATCTCCGTTAGAAATTATTTCATCCTTTACACCAACAATATGTTTGCCTTCAATTTCATTACGATTTCCTTTTTGATTTTGTGCACGCCAGTCTATACTATCCGGTTCATTTTTATATAAAGCTTCCGCATACGTTAAACTGATGTCTGCATTTTTTCCGCCGCTAAAATTTAAAACAGGAAAAGCAGTTGTTTCAAAAGATTGGTCGAATAAAATATGTGCAGTTGTATGCGCAGGAATTTTTATTGCATGATTGCCCTGCAAAAAATTTTCATCGGCTTTAATATTTGTTCTTCGTATAGATTGCAAACGCTGAGGCGTTAATTCCATCATTGGAATTGAACGCGGAATCAACATCCAGCCTGTGCTCCAGTGATTAACATTCTTTGGAATGCCGTTAAATATTTCATGTGCATTCATCCAATCATTATCATTAAAATCTAAACTTGTCCAATTTGTTGGATAAACATTCATGTCAACTTTTTCAGTGGCACCAATTGCATAATATGAATAAACAAGTTCAGCTTGCAACGGGCTGTAAGCTTTATCCGGTGCGCATTTCCAGCTGTCATCGGTATTAATAACTTCTTCTGTTTTCGTATCACCTTGTAATATAAATGCTGTTCGATAAGAGATTTGCCACGCAGGTTTTTCTTCACCAAAATTCCAAACAACTGCAGCTACAATATTTTTTCCTGCATGAAGCTGTGAAGCAATATCAACCGTTTCAAAATTCCAATGATATAAATCTCCTTTCGCCGGTCCGAAAGAAACGAGCGAATCATTCACGTATAGTTTATAACGATTATCGGCAGACACATGAATTATAAATTGCTGCGGCTTTTCATTCAACGTAAAATTTTTTCTGAAATGATAAACACCATACCCATGCGGCTCAGTATTCGGAACATCTATCCAGTTTGCATTCCAAACTTTTTCTAAAATATTTTTATTAATGTTTTGAGATGAAGCATAGCAACTGAAAAAGATGGCAGAGAATAAAATTAGTTTTCGCATGGAACAAGTTTAAATGAAAATAATTAATAATTAAATTGAACTGTATGGTACTATAAGGTTTCTGAATTTGATTTCAATTTCTTATATTGCCTTGCTGATATGAAATTGTTGTCTCCAACCATATCAAAATTAGTCCGTCTCAGGTATGCAAACATTGAGGAATGGATGAATAATCCATTTACAGCACAACGGGAAATTTTACAGGATTTAGTTACACATGGACAACACACATCATTCGGAAGAAAACATAATTTTGCAAAACTTTTTACTATAAAAGCATTTAAAGAAAATGTTCCCATACAAGAGTATGACGATATTAAATGCTGGATAAAAAATTTAATGAACGGCGAGCAACATCAGTTGTGGGATTCGCCGGTTTATTGGTTTGCAAAAAGCAGTGGCACGACCAGTGATAAAAGCAAGTTTATCCCCGTAACAGAAGAAAGCCTCACAGATTGTCACTACCAGGCGGGCAAAGATGCGATTACATTATATTATCATTTTAATCCTGAAAGTAATTTGCTTACTGGTAAAGGGTTGGTAATTGGTGGCAGCCACCAGGTGAGCCAATTAAATGAAGAAACATTTTTTGGTGACCTAAGTGCTGTGCTTATGCAGAACATGCCTATGTGGGGACATTGGATTCGCACGCCCGAACTTTCAATTGCATTGCTTGATGAATGGGAAAGAAAAATTGAAACACTTGCACAATCAACCATACACGAAAATGTAACTTCTATTTCCGGCGTTCCAACATGGACGCAGGTTTTAATAAAACGCATTCTTGATATTACAGGTAAATCAACTTTAAAAGAAGTTTGGCCTAATCTTGAATTATATATGCATGGCGGCGTTTCGTTTCTTCCGTATAAAGAAAATTTTAAAAAATTAGTTGGTGATAATATTAATTACATGGAAATGTATAACGCCAGCGAAGGGTTTTTTGCAGCGCAGGACGATTTGGAAGAAGATGGCATGTTGTTGTTTTTAAATCACGGAATTTTTTATGAGTTTATGCCGATTGCGGAATATGGTAAATTGAACCCGAGAACAATTGGTTTAAGAGAAGTGGAAATTGGAAAACAATATGCACCGGTTATTTCAACCAATGGAGGTTTATGGAGATATTTGGTTGGTGATACAATTCAATTTACATCATTACAACCATTTCGCATAAAAGTTACCGGCAGATTAAAGCATTTTATAAATGCTTTTGGGGAAGAATTAATTGTTGATAATACAGATGCCGCCATTGCAACAGCCAGTGAAAAAACGGGCGCTGTTGTAAATGATTATACTGCTGCCCCGGTTTACTTCAGCGAACAAAATAACGGTGCACATGAATGGTTAATTGAATTTGAAAAAGAACCGGAAAATCTTGACCAATTCATTTATGAGTTAGACAATGCACTTAAAAATTTAAATAGCGACTACGAAGCAAAAAGACATAAGAGCATTGCCTTGCGTATGCCGATCGTGCATAAATTAAGAAAAGGTGTATTTAATTTGTGGCTAAAACAAAAAGGTAAATTAGGCGGTCAGCACAAAGTGCCAAGGTTAAGCAATGACAGAAAATTTGTAGAAGAGGTGATGTTGCTTATGCAATTAAATTCTTTTGATAAATTATATGGTTAAAGACAAAGTTTGTATTGTTACAGGTGCAGCACGGGGAATTGGTGCTGCTATCGCAAAAAAATTAGGTGAAAATGGCGCTCACGTTGCATTTACTTATGTAAGCGAGTCAAGCAGTGAAAAGGCAATTGCATTGGAAAATGAAATAAAAGGTTTTGGCGTAAATGCAAAAGCATATAAAAGCAATGCAGCAGATTTTTCTCAATGCGAAACATTGGTGAATGATGTAGTAAAAGAATTTGGAAAAGTTGATGTGTGTGTAAACAACGCAGGTATTTCAAAAGACAACTTGTTGTTGAGATTAACGCCGGAACAATGGGACGAAGTTATTCAGGTAAACCTCAAGAGCGTTTACAACATGACTAAGCAGGTTATACGCCCAATGATGAAAGCAAAAGCAGGCAGCGTTATCAATATGAGCTCAATAATTGGTATTCGTGGCAATGCAGGGCAAAGTAGTTATGCTGCTTCTAAAGCGGGAATAATTGGTTTTACAAAATCTATTGCGCAAGAGCTTGGCAGTCGCAATATTCGTTGCAATGCAATCGCGCCAGGCTTTATTGAAACAGATATGACGCACTATTTAAAAGAGGGTGCAGCTGCAGAAAACTTTTTAAAAGATATTCCGTTAGGTCGCTTTGGCAAAGCTGAAGAAGTTGCAGATCTAACTTTATTTCTTGCAAGCGATATGAGCACTTACATAACCGGGCAGGTGATAAGTATTTGTGGCGGATTAAATATTTAGCAACTTATTTCTTAAGATATTCTTTTACGCCATCCATTATTTTTTTGCTGAGGGGAACAAGCGGCAATCGAAGATTATTTTTTATTAATCCCGCTTCTGATAAAAATGCTTTTACGCCCGCAGGATTATTTTCTGCAAACATTAACTCATAAGCCTTAATCAATTTATCGTTTATTGATTTCGCTTTTTTGAAATCGCATTTTAAACCAGCACGAACCATTTCAGAAAATTCTTTTGGAAATGCATTTGCGGCAACGCTTATTACGCCTTGCATACCGCATGCAAGTTGAGGAAGTGCCAGTGCATCATCACCACTTACCACTAAGAAATCTTTTGGCGCATCACGCAAAATTTTCATGCATTGCGCCATATCACCGCTTGCTTCTTTTATGCCTGCAATATTTTCAACTTCATTTGCCAGGCGAATAGTTGTGTCCGCATCAATATTCTTGGATGTACGTCCCGGAACATTATATAAAAGAATTGGTTTGGATGATGCTTTACCCAATGTTTTATAATGTTGGTATAATCCTTCCTGTGAAGGTTTATTATAATAAGGTGATGTGCTTAAAACTGCCGTTGCTTCCTCCAAAGGAAATGTTTCTAATTCGTGAACGAGTTCGCGTGTATTATTTCCTCCAATACCTACAACAACAGGAACTCTTTTTTTTACTGCATCATAGGTATATTTTATAACATCTTTCTTTTCCGGATTGCTAAGTGTAGGTGCTTCGCCGGTGGTGCCGAGTGTAACTATATATTCAACTTTGCCATCAATAACAAAGTCTATCATTTTGTGCAGCGCATCAAAATCGATATCACTTTTTTTTGTGAATGGCGTTACGATAGCTACTCCCGTTCCGCGCAATGTATCTTTTAAAGAAGCCATGAAATTTAAAATTTACGATTTACAATTTGTAAACATTAAGCCATATTATGAAACACCTTACTTACATCTTCGTCCTGCTCTATTTTTTCAATCAGCTTGCTAACATCTTCTGCCTGCTCTTCCGTAACGGGTACGGTGCTTTGCGGTATCCATTCTATTTCTGCACTCAACGGTGTAATGCCTTTATCTTCCAAAGCCTTTTGCATTTTGCCAAAATCAACAAAGGCACAGCGCAACACTAACACATCATTTCCATTTTCATCCGTGCTTTCACCCATCTCTTCCAAGCCATGATCAATCAATTCAAACTCAAGATCATCAACACTCAAACCTTCAGGCTTCAATTTAAACACGCCCATTTTTTTAAATTGAAAACTCACGCTTCCGCTATTGCCTAAAGCACCACCGCCTTTATTGAAATAACTTTTCACATTCGCAACTGTGCGCACATGATTATCTGTTGCTGTTTCAACGAGCAATGCAACTCCGTGCGGCGCATAACCTTCATATAAAATCTCTTCATAGTTTTCCATCTCCTTACCCATTGCGCGCTTAATTGCAGCCTCTACACGATCTTTGGGCATGTTCACGCTTTTTGCATTTTGCATTACACGACGCAATGCGGGGTTCGTTGAAGGATCAGGCCCACCCGCTTTTACAGCAATCGCAATTTCTTTCCCGATGCGCGTAAACTGTTTCGCCATCCTGTCCCACCGTGCAAACATGGTGGCTTTTCTAACTTCAAAAATTCTACCCATATTCTAACAAAAACTTTTAAGGGTTGCAAAGTAAAAACTTTGCGCAGCATGTGGCAACTATTCTTTATTTTAAACCTGCAGCGGTATTAGCGCTCAAACAAGCCTCACTCGTAATTAAATGAAAACAATATTTGGTTTTGCAATTTGCTTATTAAACATTAGTGTTTGCGTTGCACAGAATATGAATAAAAAAATCTTGGTTGATGGATTAACCAGAAATTATATTCTCCACTTGCCGCCGGGTTATAATAATGCGCAAAAGTTACCTGTGATTTTTGCATTGCATGGCGGTGGTGGAACGGCGGAAGGAGCAGTTAATTTTTATAATTTAAATCCGCTTGCAGATAAAAATAACTTCATTGTTGTTTATCCTGATGCTGTTAATAAAGCATGGAATATTCCCGGCATTACAAGCCGCGTAAAAAAATTAGATACAGCAGTTGATGATGTACATTTTATTTCTGTGCTGCTCGATACATTAATTGCAAACTATAAAGCCGATGATAAAAAAATTTATTGTACTGGGATTTCTCGCGGTGCAATGTTTTCTTATTATCTCGCGGATGCATTAAATGAACGTATTGCGGCTATTGCGCCGGTTTGCGGAAGTATTTCAAAAACACTCGCGACAACTTATTCATTCAAAAAACCAATTCCTGTTTTAATAATTAATGGCACTGATGATCCGCTTGTAAGTTACAACGGTGGTTATGGAAAAATGAATGGCAGAAACGAAGGCAATGAAGATGCTTACATGTTGCCCACAGAAGATTTGGTAAAAATGATTGTTAAGCTTGATCATTGTAATGCTGACGCAAAAACATATGAACTTTCAAACAATAATATTAATGATGGTTGTACAGAAACCGAATACATTTATAACTGCAATAACGTAAAAGTTGATTTTATAAAGATTGAAAATGGCGGACATACATGGCCGGGGGGTACACAATATTTACCAAAATTTCTAATTGGAAGATTATGCAAAGACTTTAGTGCATCACAAAAAATATTTGATTTTTTTATGGGCAAATAAATTATAAATGCAAATAATAGTTTCATCTATTGAATAATTATTTTTTCCTTGCACAGACCTTCCAATGAATTCAACAAGCTTATTTAGAAACAAATTTCGAATAACAGATTTTCCCTTTAATTATAGTTGTTTCAATATTAATGTCTTCATCAAAGATTACAATGTCTGCGTCTTTACCTTTTTCAATACTTCCTTTTTTATCGGCTATGTTTAAAATTTCTGCAGGTGTTTGCGTCATCATTTTTATTGTATCTAATAATGAAACATCGGCTATAGATACCATTGTCTTTACTAAACGATCAGCTGTTGCAATGCTTCCTGCAAATGCACTCCGGTCAGGCAGCTTAGCAACACCGTCTTCAATAATTACTTTCAATCCATTTTCAACATCACCTAAAATACTTTCATTAACGTTGGTTCCTGCAGCACGCATAGCATCTGTAATCAATGCAATTTTATGTGCACCTTTTATTTTATACACGAGTTTTAATAATGGCGCAGGAAGATGAATGCCATCAGCAATAATTTCAACATTCATTTCATCAATAATGTATGCGCTTTCAATTACGCCTGCATAGCGATAAGCATTCCTGCGTGTAACACCAGACATAGCAGAATATAAATGCGTGATCAATGTATAACCACTATTAAACGCTTCGAACACTTCTTCATAAATCGCATCTGTGTGTGCAATGGCAGGCAAAATATTTTTTGATTTTAAATAGCGGCCAAATTCAATCGCACCTTTTAATTCAGGCGCAGCGCTCCATCTTTTAATGCATGAATAGCTTGAAAGAATTTCTTTGTATTCATCTTCGTTAGGTTCTCTTATAAAACGCAGATCTTGTGCGCCAGGTTGATTCTTTGAAATATAAGGACCTTCCAAATGCATACCCAACAATTGTGCACCGTTTGTATTTTTTGTTTTTGCGTTTTTAAACGCATCTAATGTTTGTATTAATAATTCTTTTGTTGATGTTAATGTGGTTGGCAACATTGCAGTTGTTCCGTAACGTGCATGTGTTTCAGCAATGGTAAGAAATGCGGTTTCTGTTGCATCCATAAAATCATATCCGCCGCCGCCATGCACATGTATATCAATAAAACCTGGTGAAACATATTTTCCTTTTGCATCAATTTCTATCGCATCAGTAATATCAATATTGTTTTCACTTACCTCAATTATTGTATCGGCTTCAATTAATACACAACCGCCATCAATAATTTTAGCAGGCGTAATTATTTTGCCGTTAAATATTTTTATTTTTTGCGAATGCATCAGCAAAAATTATTAAAGACTTAATAAGGATGCAGCATCTTTATCAAGATAAACAATACAATGCATATGCGTTTGTAAGATGCTTGCCGGGAAAAGATTGCTCACGGTATTTTCCAAACAATTTTTTACAGCGACAGCTTTTCTTTTTCCCGGCACAGAGCAAATAATGTTCTTTGATTTCATGATTTGTTTCACCGACATGCTAATTGCCTTTTGGGGAACATCATCAATCGAATTAAACCAGCCTTCATTCATTTGTTGCTGCCTGCATGCATTATCTAATTCAACAATAATGTAAGGCTCTTCCGTTTCAAAATCTGCAGGCGGATCATTAAACGCAAGATGACCATTTTCACCAATACCTATCAATGCTACATCAATTGGATGTTGTGTGATAAGTTCACCAAGTCTTTTACATTCTTGTTGCGCATTTGTTTCACCATTAATTAAATACACTTTCTTTAAATCAACTTTTGAAATAAATCTTTCCTGCAAATATTTTCTAAAACTTGCCGCATGTGCTATTGGTAACCCAATATATTCATCAAGATGAAACATGCTTATCTTACTCCAATCAACATCTTCATTTATCAAGTTACTTAATGTTTCAAACTGGCTTGTTCCTGTTGCGAGAATGATATTTGCAGAACCATTTGTTTCAATTGCTTTGCGTAATAACTGCGCTGCATGTTTTGCTGCTGCTTTGCCTAATGCATTATCACTATCATACATCTCTATTTTCATACACAAAAAATAAAGTGTTTCTGTTTTATAGAAATATTTATTGCAGTTTGCTTGATGCTATTTCTTTATTTGCAGCATTGTATATTTTTTTTTCCTTCCATTCATACCAATTCACCGGCATTGTTTTTTTCATCAGGCTATCAATATTGCGCATGCCGATTAGATTCCACCCGCCATTTATTTTTCCGCCTATTGTTTTATTCCATGCGCGTAAACTCATGGCGAAGCCACTTTCAAGATATTCCATGTGATGCCAGTAACCGCTCGGCATAAACAAAGTATCACCATGCTCCAATATTACATCATAACCATGTGTAAGTTCAAGTGCAGGAAATTTTACTATATCTATTTTGCTTTTTGAAGCATCGTAATAATTGCTGAAATCTGCAAGGCTTAATACTTCAAAAGGTTTGCGGTAAAGCTTATTTCTTTCTTTATTAGGAAAAAGCAGTACTCTTTTTTTGCCAATAAATTGTGTGTGAATAAGGTTAGGTAAATCAATATCAAAATGCATATGGGTAATCGAACCTTTGCCGCCTGCAAACATAGAAGGCATCCTTTTTAAAAAGCCTTTTATGTAATTATCAGGCCAAACAAAATCTTCTTTTAACTGTGGCGCATGCGAAAATATATTGAAGAAAAATATGCGCCATTCTGCAGGTCCTTTACGAATCATATCTATATACTCACCAAAAGTTGTATAGCCATCAGCTTTATTAATGGGAGTATAAGCATCGCTTTTTACATTGTTATAGATTGGTACAGTTTTACTGCCTGCAGCTTCTTTCAAATAATCCCATGTCCACTTGCTATAAGCAGGCCATTGCTTTGAGAGGTCGCGTAATACAACGGGTTTACTTATATTGAAATATTGATTTTTAAATTCTGCTGGCGTAATGTTGTTGACCACGTCAACAGAATGAAGTACCATAAGTGTAGTTTGTGTAAATGTAAACTTCTTATTGTAATGTGTATAGGCCAGCCGTAATAAGCGATGTTAAAAAATATAAAGGGTTCTAAGAATACGGCGTGGATGTTTTTCTTTTCAAACAAATTAAGAAAAGTTTTTACAATGTAACTTCCACACCAAAATAAATATCACTTATGAAATATGTGTCGCTCATTTTGCTCATCACTATACTTGGTTGTAATCAAAAAACAAAATATGATACTATTATTCGTAATGGTTTGATTTATGATGGCAATGGCGGAGCACCTTACAAAGCAGACATTGCAATTAATGCAGATAGGATTGCATTCATCGGACAAATAAAAAATGCTAAAGCACAATATGAAATTGATGTAAATGGCAAAGCAGTTGCCCCCGGTTTTATTAATATGATGGGACATTCAGAAGAAACGCTTTTTGCAGATGGAAGAGCACAAAGCGATATACGACAAGGTGTAACAACAGAAATTTTTACTGAGTCAAGTTATGGTCCGCTGAATGCGAAAATGAAAAATCAGTTTCAAAAAAACCAGGGTGATATAAAATACAACGTAACATGGAATACTTTGGGTGAATACATGAATACACTTGAACATAAAGGTATCTCTTGCAATATTGCATCTTTTGTAGGTGCAGGCACTGTTCGGCAATATGTAATTGGTGAAGATGATAAAGCGCCAACGAAACAACAATTAGACAGCATGAAAATTTTGGTTGATTCTGCTATGCGCGAAGGCGCACTCGGTCTAACGTGCGCATTAATTTATCCGCCGGACAATTTCGCAAAAACAGATGAGCTGATTGCATTGGCAAAAGAAGCATCAAAATATGGAGGCACTTATATCAGTCATATACGCAGCGAAGGAAACCAGTTAATACCTGCAATAAATGAAATTATTACTATTGCTAAACAAGCAAACATACCCGTAGAAATTTGCCATTTAAAAGCAGCGGGTAAAGACAACTGGAACAAAATAGACAGCGTAATAAAAACGGTTGAAGATGCACGCAAACAAGGAATTGATATAACTGCAGACATGTACACTTACACTGCTGCAGCAACAGGCTTAACTTCTTGCTTTCCGCCAACATTACAAGATGGTGGTTTTGGAAAATTGAGAGAACGTTTGCAAAATCCTGCCATCAGAAAACAAATGATAAACGCGATGCATACGAATGCAAACGACTGGGAAAATTTTTATTACGGAAGTGGCGGACCTGATAATATTTTACTGCTTTCTTTCAAACAAGATTCATTAAAAAAATTTACCGGGAAAACGTTAGCGCAGGCTGCTGCAATGCGCGGTACATCGCCTGAAGAAACCGCCATGGATTTAATTGTTGAAGACAGTACAAGGGTCGGCGTTGCTTATTTTTTAATGGATGAAAACAACATTAAAAAACAAATTGTGTTGCCATGGGTGAGTTTTGGAAGCGATGAAGCTTCATACACTAATGAAGGTGTTTTCCTTAAATCAAATGCGCATCCGCGTGCTTATGGAAATTTTGTAAGAGTGATTGGAAAATATACCCGTGATGAAAAACTGATGACCTTGCAACAAGCGATTTATAAATTGGCTAAACTTCCGGCCACACATTTAAGATTGCCAAAACGTGGCGAACTTAAAGTTGGCAATTATGCAGATATTGTCATCTTTGATCCTTCAACAGTACAAGACCATGCTACGTATGAAAAGCCACATCAGTATGCAACAGGTGTAACGGATGTTTTTATAAATGGAATACAAGTATTGAAAAACAATCAGCATACAGGTGCAACGCCGGGCAGATTTTTAAAAGGTGCAGACTATGGCAAAAATTTATGATGATGTAATTATCTTTTAACTCTCTTTCCAACTAAATTTCCAGACACAGCATAATAAAAAATAAAAAGATAGCAGGGGATAAGAATCCAAAAGGCTTTTTGCAATCCAACATGTTCGCCAAGTATTGCCCAAATCTTTGGCAATATTGCACCGCCCGCAATTCCTATAATTAATAATGCAGAACCTGTTTTAATATGTTTGCCCAAACCATCAATTGCCAAAGGCCACAATGCCGGCCAAACAGGTGCATTTGCAAAACCAAGCAATGCAATAAACATAATGGATGTATAACCTGAAGTAAAAATTGCGCCGAGTGAAAACAATACGCCCAATATTGCCGCAATACGTAACGATTTTTCCTGGCTTATATATTTTGGAATTAATGCAATGCCTAATAAATAGGAGGCAAGCATCGCGATCATTGTATAGGTTGTAAAGTGTTTCGCAATATCAAGCGGAATGTTTATTTCTTTTCCGTAAATCTGTATAATATCACCTGCCATTACTTCAACACCCACATATAAAAACAACGCGATAAAGCCAAGAAATAAATAAGTGTATGAAAAAATGGAACGCTGATTATTAGTAATTGTATTTGATGATGATTCATCTTCTGTTTGTATATCCGGCAAAGAAGAAAGGCGAATCATGATGGCTAAAACAACCAGCACAATTGCAAGAACAATGTATGGCATTATCACCTGCGAAGCAAGTGCATCAAGCTTTGCAGCTTTTTCTGCGGTACTTAATGTTGAAAGGCTGGCTTCAAAACCATTCATATCTTTTAATAAAATAGCACCCATAATTAAAGGTGCAAGTGCGCCTGCTGTTTTATTACAAACGCCCATAATACTCATGCGTTTTGCAGCGCTTTCAATAGGACCAAGAATAGTTATGTATGGATTTGATGCGGTTTGTAATAAAGCCAATCCAATTCCAATTACAAATAATCCTGTAAGAAATAAACCGAATGTTCTTTCATGTGCTGCAGGTATAAATATCAATGCACCAATTGCCATCACCAACAACCCCCACATCATTCCGTTTTTAAAGCCCACTTTGTTGATCATCCATGATGAAGGAAACGCCATTACTGCATAAGAAATATAAAACGCAAATGTTACCCAAATAGCTTGTGATGTATTCAGCTCACATGCAATTTGCAAATAAGGAATTAATGTGCTGTTAACCCAGGTAACAAAACCGAAAATAAAAAAGAGGGTACCAATAATTACAATAGATTTTGATGCACCGGTTGTGTGCTTTGTTTTTGCCAGCACAGGCGCTGCGTATTCTTCTGTTGTTGGCATTGTGTTTAACTGTGTTTGTTCAAAATGTTTAATGCCACAATGTAAAGAATGTAACGGTTGCGTTGTATGATATTATAACATAAAGCTGTTATACCCGTGAATATTTATTATCAAGAGTATGATGTGCTGTTTCAGGTTTTGCCTTCTCCTGCTTTAAAAAAAGTGTTTGTGTTGGATAAGCAAATTCAATTCCCCTGTTTTCAAATTCTCTGTACATGTTTAAATAGATAGCTTGTTGCTTGTCCATGTATACGTTATAATCGGCAGTAAGCACAAAATATACAAATTCAAAATTGATGCTGGATGCGCCATAGCTTGCAAAATGTCCGCGGTCAAAAACCACATCATCATTACTAATAATTATTTCTTTTATTAGTTGCGGAATAGATTCTAATACATCTGCAGAGGTTTGATAAGTAACGCCGATGCTGAAAACAACCCTTCGTTTTTCCATGCGTTTAAAATTGTGCAAACGCGCATCTGTTAAATCTTTATTAGAGCAAACCAATTGTTCTCCGCTTAATGTTTTAAGCCTCGTTGTTTTTATACCGATATATTCAACAACACCCATCTTATCATCTACAATAATAAAATCACCTATTTCGAAAGGACGGTCAAAAAGGATAACAAAATAGCTGAAGAGATCGCCTAAGATTGTTTGCGCAGCCAATGCTATAGCAATGCCGCCAATACCGAGTCCTGCAATAATTGTAGATACATTATATCCGAAATTATCAAGCAGAAAAACAATACCAAGCACCCATATGATTACTTTTATAATTACTAATAATCCTCTCGCCTGTTTTTGTTTTACATCGCCATCATCTTTTCGTTTTAGAAAGCTTAAAACAAAATATTGAATAGTTGAATTAATAAAGCGCAATAAATAAAAAGTGCAAGCCAGCAGCATAGCGATATGAATAACAGTATCAGCCTTTACCGGTAGTGTCAGGTAATTCAATCCAGCATACATTACCAGTATATATAATATCGGTATCACAGAACGGTCGAAAGATTCTACAATAAAATCATCAAAGGTTGTTTTAGTTTTTTGCGACCATCTTTTTAAACGTATTAATAATACTTCCTTTAACAACCTTACAATAGCAAGCCCGATTAGAATGCCGGCAACAGTAATCGTATACGTAAGTAAAGAGTTTTCAAAATACACTGTGTTCCAAAAATTATTCATAGGCTTTTTTTAAGAATAACATTAAATGCTGATGCTGTTAGGCAACAGCGGGATAGTAACAAAATTTTTTTAATTAAAAAAAACAGCGGGCAATCAATAACACCTTATTAAGTAAACTTTTTATGAAGCTTAGCCAGCAAAAAATATTTTTATAAAATTACTTTGTATTACAAAGTGCTTTGCTATATTTGCTTATTAAATAAAACAGAACCTTTATGCTTACCAAAAACAAAAGACTTATCGGCATTATAGCAACAGTTGCCCTTCTATTATCTGTACCACTTGTAGCAATGCAATTTACCAGCGAGGTAAAGTGGGGACCAATCGATTTTCTTATAATGGGTATCTTATTGCTTGGTACCGGGCTTGCGTGTGAATTTATTTTGAGAAAAGTAAAGAAAACCGGGTATAGAATTGCCATTATTGCAACTATTCTAATTGTGTCCTTTCTTGTTTGGGCTGAGTTGGCTGTGGGTATTTTCGGAACGCCGTTCGCAGGTTCTTAGAAAGAAAATATCCAGCACCAATTTCGAAATAAAAAACCTGTAGAAGTACAGGTTTTACCATTAACTAATTTAATGGCATCCAATTTTTGCAGTCATCAACCCTCAATCTTTTATTCTTTCACGCTTTGCTACAGATTTTGCGAAAAATAAACATGCCTAAGAAATTTTTCTTGAATGTTTGCTTGTATGCTTGTTTGGAATGCTGCAGCTTCCCATTCCACAACAACCGATGTTAAACACAGGCATTAATGAAAATAGCACACCTGCAATTATATACATCCAGTCATTTGTATTAATGCCTTCTATTAATATTATAATGCCTAAAGCAAGTCTTAATAAACGAATAAAATTCCAGTTATTTAAATATTGGCGCATCTCTTAAACTTTATAAGCAACAAAACTATCGACAACTATCTGTTTGTTAAGTAACTTTTGTTACATATACAATATCAAACAGAAAAATTCCGGAGCAATGTAAATGTCATTTCAAGCTCATTGGCTTTCTTTTATTGGCAGCTACATCAAAAAGTCAACATTTTTTTTACATTTTATAAGAAGCCAGGCTTGGCGAACATTATATACATTACTTTTGTTGAAATAGTATATGAAATTATTTATTGCCGGATTTCCAAACGATTTTGATGATGTAGATCTTAAGGATATGTTTGAATTATATGGTACTGTTACATCTGCCAGGTTTGTAACAGACAGGGTAACAGGAAAAAGTAAGGGCTTTGGCTTTATAGAAATGCCCGACAAAACAGAAGCTGCTGAAACAATTTCAATTCTAAATGGTACAAGAATTAAGGGTAAACAAATATCTGTGCAAAAAGCAGAGGACAGACCCGGAAATAACCAGGGCAGAAGTAACTTTAATAAAAGATATTAGCTTTCTCTAAAACCAAATAAGCTTCCAAGCCTTTACTCTAATTTTAAAGAGCTCCATCTCAACATTTTTTAAAAATTTGAATTCATCCTGTTGAAATATTCAGCAATAGTTTCATTGTTTGCGTTTGCCCTGTCTGCGCTTGTTCCAAAAGTTAATTCTGTTTTGCCTTCTTTTAATTGCTGAAATATAGATTCTATAAAATCGCTGACGGCTGGATATGCGATGTGTATGCCTTTCCCGCCAAGATCTGTATTAAGTGCCGGTGGTATTATTTCAATTACTTCAATATTGCGTGGCTTTAACATGTGACGTAATGAAAGTGTGAACGAACGCATGAATGCTTTTGTAGCACAATACACAGGTACTTTTGATAATGGCACGAATGACAATCCTGATGTAACATTGGCGATCGTATTTAATGATTTTAGATTGAGGAAAAGATTTGTAAGATGAACGGGTGCCAGCGCATTAATAGTGATTTCATCATTTGCTTTTTCATAAAAATTTTCGTCTGAAACATTCATCCAGTTTTGAATGCCTGCATTATTGATGAGCACATTTGTATCGCTGTGATTTTCTTTGATCCATTCAAACAATGCTACCCGTTCCTGCGCTTGTGATATGTCGCATACTTTAGTAATTACATCAGGTAATTCGTTCTTCACTTCCTGCAACATGGCTTCCCTTCTTCCACAAATAATAACCGTATTATTTTCCTCAACAAACTGTTTTGTTAATCCTAATCCAATGCCGGTTGCGCCGCCTGTTATTAAGATTTTATTATTCTGTAAATGCATTTTTTCTTTTTATGAAACAAAGATAACTGATACTACCTCCATCTCAGGTGAGCAACTAAATTTTTTACATTAATCATCGCAAAAAATATGATGTTAATTGTGTAATAACACATGCACAGTTTTATGTTCTAAAACAATGATGTTTATCATGTTCATAAACATCTGTAATCATATTTTAAGCTTTAATGCAGAAATAATTTTATGGTTCAATGATTAAAAATGAAACCAAAATGTTTATTTAAAAGAAAAACGCTGCTGTATGTAACTCTGTTCACACTACCTTTTCTTTTTATAAAAACTAACCTTAATGCCCAGAAAAAATGGATAGCTCCATCCGATGCTAACAATATAAAAAATCCGGTTCCGGGCGACGTTCAATCAACCACACAAGGTAAAACGCTATACACAACTTATTGCACGCCTTGCCATGGACAGAAGGGCAAAGGTGATGGACCTGCTGCCGCAAACCTTCAGGTGAAACCAGCAGATCACACATCTGCAGCCGTACAACAACAAACGGATGGCGCCATTTTTTGGGAGTTGACAGAAGGCCACAATCCTATGCCATCTTATAAAACAGCGCTTAGTGATCAACAACGGTGGGCACTTGTAAACTACATACGAACGCTTACTAAAACTGCAAAAAAATAATTTATGAAAAAGCAAATTTTATACGTGCTGCTTTGTTGCGTGAGCACAGGTGTTTTTGCGCAGACAAGTACGTCATCCGGCAGCAACAAATTTGTTGTGTATGGTAATGCAGAAGCAACATACACTGCAACAAAAGATGAATCAGGATTTGGTGACGTAAACTTTAAACCTATTTTTTTATGGAAGATTTCAGATAAGCTTTTTGCAGAGGCAGAAACAGAAATAGAAACAGGTGGCGGCTCAGTTGATCTTGGATTGGAATATGCAAATATGTGCTACATCGTTAATCCTTATCTGATGTTACATGCGGGCAGATTTTTACCAAAGTTTGGCGCTTATCGCGGTCGCATGGGCGAGGCATTTATAAATCGTTTCGCTGCTGATCCTGTTGGGTTTGGTGATGGTGGTATTGGTGCAATGAATGAAACCGGCGTTGGTGCCTTGGGCGGACTTCCTTTCGGCGATATAAAAATTAATTATGATTTCTATGTTTCAAACGGACCTCAGCTGCTTACCGATTCTGCAAATGCAGGGCAGTTTGAATACGAAGCATACACCACCAATAATAAAAGTTCTGCGGTGGGCGGAAGATTAGCAGTATTGCCGTTCGCAAATTCAAGTCTTGAAGTGGCTTATTCATTTCAGCATAAATCAAAAACAGGTGATGCCGGCACACCGTATGAAAACGTTGGTGTAACCATGCAGGCAGTTGATTTTAATTTTCTGCAAAACATAACGCCGCTTTCCAGCACAATTAAATTACTTGGTGAATTGAAACATCAGAAAACAGGTAACGCAACTTATTACAAAGACAATGGTGATGCGGTGAATTTCAATAATGTTTCAACTGCATATTATATATGCGGCACATTGCGTCCTTCACTTGCAGACAGCAAATTTTTAAGAAACGTTGAAGTTGCTGTACGTTACTCTTATTTTAAAAGGCCTGCTGATGCACCCTGGGGCGGCGATAATTTGAAACAATTTGAAGCAGCGCTTGACTATTGGCTACATTGGAATGATGTTGTTAAGTTTTGCTACCTGAAACAAAAAGGTTCACCTGCAGCATTTAATGCGCAAATAGTATTTGGTTTTTAAATCTTAAATGTGTTTTGTATGAAAAAAATATTAGTTGGTTTTACAACCATTGCAATAGCTGTAATCATAACCATTTTTACAAATGGCTGCTATGAATCAAAAAAAGTAGCAGATAAATCGGGTGCACAGTTGTGGGCAGAAAATTGTACCCGTTGCCATAATGCGCCGCCTCCGGGAGAATTTAGTAATGAGAATTGGGATATTGTAGGTACACATATGCAGGTACGTGCGAACATTACCGGCAATGATGCAAAAAAGATCATTGACTTTTTAAAGAGTACCAATACACAGTAATGTATGTAATGTTTTAGATAATAATTCGGACAACTTAATATAAAAGCGGCAATACGATCTTGCGAGGAAAATGGCTAATGCATAATTTAAAAATTGGTTTATTTTACGTTATGCATGTAGATTACCAGTCGCTCATTCATCTTGTTTTTATTGGTATAATTACTTTGTTCCCTGTGGTTAATCCCATTGGTACTGCACTTATTTTAAATCCATATTTCGATAATCTTACAAGACCGCAGAGAAAACAGGCTGCAAAAAAAATTGCTTTGTACGCGTTCGCAATTTGCACCGTAACATTACTTGCAGGGCATTGGGTATTACAATTGTTTGGTCTTTCCATACCTGTTATTCAAGTTGCGGGCGGAATAATGATCTGTAAAATAGGGTGGGAAAGTTTGTGGTCTGGAAGCAACTCTTCGGAAAAGCAAGATAAAGCTGCACATACGGCGGAAGCTGCAGCAAGTTTCAATGGATTGCAGGATAAATTATTTTATCCGGTGACCTTTCCTATAACTACCGGTGCCGGCGTTATTTCTGTATTGTTTACATTAGGTGCCCGCAGCACCTATGAAGATGCACAGGATTACCTGTTAAATACCGGTGCGTTGTTGCTTGCCGTTATTGTTATATGCATATTGATCTATGTGTTTTATCTCAATACAAAAACGCTGCTTCAGTATGTAGGTGCAAAGGGTGAAAATGTTTTAAACCGCATAAGCGCATTTCTTATTTTCTGCGTGG
>DASZUY010000022.1:0-40628 GCA_035547495.1 Parafilimonas sp.
ATTTTTTTATTTCGAAATCGTAGCCTTGTTGCGTATGATCAAAATTGTTTACTACTTCAATAACTTTTGCAATGGCAAGTGGCGCTTTGGTATGAATGACAGAGAGAATTTTTTTTGCTTCATTCAACAACTCATTTTGCGCAACTACTTTATTTACCATTCCGAATTGTTGCGCATCGTTTGCACTAAACATTTCTCCGGTCATTATTAATTGCATGGCGCGATTCTTACCAACTAATTGTGTTAAACGTTGCGTGCCGCCATAACCGGGTATCAAACCCAAATTCACTTCCGGCTGACCAAACTTTGCGTTGTCACTGGCAATTATAAAATGACAAGCCAATGCTAATTCACAACCACCGCCCAAAGCAAAACCATTCACCGCTGCAATAATTGGCTTGGGAGAATTTTCAATTTTATCAAAAACATTTTGCTGACCTTTTCTTGCCAGTTCTTCTCCTGATGTTGCATCAAGATTCAAAAACTCGCTGATGTCTGCGCCGGCAACAAACGCCTTTTCTCCTGATCCAGTTATAATGGCTGATTTTATTTCTTCATTGTTATACACTTCATCAATCGCTTTGCTTAATTCTTCAATAACTATTTTATTAAGCGCATTTAATTTTTCCGGGCGATTGATCGCGATGATAAAAATATTATTCTCTAATGAAGTAAGTAATGTTTGATAACTCATAAAATCATTTTAAAAATCTCTATGTTCTTTCACCCATTCTTTAATATAGTCAGCAATGTCTTTTGTGTTTGCGCCCGGTGCAAATAATTTTCCAACGCCCATTGCATTCAGTTCTTGCATATCATCTTCCGGAATTATTCCTCCACCCGTAACCAACACATCATCCATTTGTTTTTCTTTCATCAACTGAATAATTTTTGGAAAAACCGTCATGTGCGCGCCGCTTAAAATACTGATACCAATTGCATCAACATCTTCCTGCAATGCAGCATTCACAACCATTTCAGGTGTTTGACGCAACCCGGTATAAATCACTTCCATGCCTGCATCACGCAAAGCAGTTGCAATAACTTTTGCGCCGCGATCATGACCATCAAGTCCAACCTTTGCTACTAAAACACGCACAGGTCGATTTAATTTTTCTTCCATCAATAAAATATTCATTCTTATTTAGCAGGCGTAATAATGATGTTGCGATATTCAATCGGTCCGTGATCACCCTGCAATAAAATTGGTCCTGGCTCACCTTCTTTACTGTTAATGGCGCCGCCGGTTATTCCGGCAATTTCACGATTGCATATAACGGTTTTACCATTTGCAACAACAGTTACCAATCGCCCAACAAGTGTTACATCAAAGCTCTGCCATTCGCCTGCTTTTTTTGCTGTCATTTCTGTTGGTTCTAAAAAACCATAGATTGAACTAAACACATTTCTTATGGGCTCATCACCATTATCATCTTCAATCTGAACTTCATAACGACCCCTTAAATAAACGCCGCTATTGCTGCTGTCGGGATAACGAAATTCTATATGCAGTTTGAAATCATTAAAAGTTTGATCCGTTACAAGATTAGAACCTGAATGCGGACTGGTTAAGACGCCGTCTTTTACTATCCATTGATTTGTTTTTCCCGTGGCATGCCATCCATTTAAATCTTTGCCATCAAAAAGTTTGATAGGTTGTTGCCAAACAGGTTCTGATGTTCGCTTTAGCGAAGGCGCACGAACAGCGCTCCAGTTATATGTCTTGCCTGCGGCAGAAACCATTGTTCCTTTTAAACTATCGCCTTCGAATGTTCCTTCAAAAGTAATATCGTTATTATCTTGTTCCCATTGCGGTGGAATTGAAAAACTCATCTTTCCATCATCAAAATTAATTTTTGAGATTGGTCTTGCACTTCCGCCGGTGCCAACATATTGACCAATTAACCGGCTGGTACCTGATTTTTGCACCTCAAGCCACGACGGATATTCACTGCCATCCGCATAAAGCGTCATATCCCACCTTCCAACAATTGCTAACGAATTGGTTTGGCTAAAGCAATTTGATTTAACTGCATCAAACAAAAAGAAAACTGCTGTAATTAATGTGTAACGAAAAACAGTTATTGCCACGGCAAAAAATTTCTTCATATAGCTTTGTATTTTAACGCTACAATATAAACACAAAATTTATAGGGCAACACTTATCCGCATAAAGTATTGGCAGAAAAGACTGTGTGGAAGAAATTATAGAACTATTAAGCCTAGTTCATTTTTCTTTTCAGGTTGCTTACCTGTTCCTGCAAATTATTAACCAAACCTGCAAGCTGGTTCACATCCCAACGTTGCTGTGTATTTGCTTTGGTGATGATCATTTGCGCTTTCCAAACTTCAAGAATATCGTCTGGATTAACATGATAAGGTTCGTATTGAGGATTATCGCTGATTAAGGTAAGTTTATTTTTATAGCGATTGTTTTTCATGATGCGCTTGTAAACAATGCCTTCATTTTTTGAAACAACTATATAAGTATTGTTTGCTTTAATGTCATCCATTGCTTCAACACGTTCGCCAACAATTATGCTGCCGCTGGGTGTTGGCAACATACTGTCTCCAACAATTTCGAATGCTCTGTATTCGCCTGCACCAAGCATGGGTAAAGTAAAAGTGTTTAGTTCATCTATAAATTCCGGATCAGCATAACCAGCAAGATAACCGGCAGCGGCTTTTACAGGCACAAACTGAATTTCACTAATGCTACCCTGCAGTTTTAATTGTCTCCGTTTATCAATATAACTTCCACCTTTTTTTGAAGCTGTTAAATCCGTCAGTAGCAGGTCGTCAAGACTTAACTTAAAAATGTTACAAATGTTTTCGAGAACATCCAGTCTTGGTTCTGCACGTTCTTCTTCATATGCGCCCACAAGAGAACGTTTGATTTTGAGCTTGTGTGCAAACTCTTCCTGCGTCCATCCGCGCAGCTTACGTAAATGCTTAAAATTTTTTCCGGCGAAACTCATGGCTAATGCATTTAGCCGCAAAATACTAATTATTTTAGTTGAATCAAAAAAAATTCTACGAAAGTCCTGGAGAATTTTTGTTGGAAAAAGGAGCAGGAAAAGAATTAGAAGGTATAAGGAAAAGCTTTATTCCTCATAAAAACCCTTATAACTGATACTTTGCCACGGCATCAAACTTCGCTTTCTATTCCTGCATGTGAGGTAAATTAGTTTTGGTTTGCTTAAATTTCGTTATTAATATTTATACGTGAATTTTTTAAGGAGGTTACAGCCTGATTAAAAAAAATTTCGCCTTAATTTTTAAGCTTTTTTTCACCTAATAACAGTATCTCATTTACCTGCACTTCCGTTATGTATTTTTTATTGCCTTCCTTGTCCGTGTAACTGCGGTTAATTAATTTTCCTTCGAGTGCAACCTCACTGCCTTTTGTAAGAAACTGCTCGGCAATTTCTGCTAATTTACCCCATGCGATTAAATTATGCCACTGTGTTTCGGTTACTTTTTCACCTTTGGAATTACGATACGTTTCACTGGTGGCAATACTAAACCGCGCCATCTTCTTTCCGCTTTCTATTGTGCGGATTTCAGGATTGTTTCCGAGATTCCCGATTAACTGAACTTTGTTTTTAAGTGCGTACATAAAAAATGTTTTTGTTGTTAAAAAATTTATTTCAATCACCAATGCATTTTTTTTGGTGACGCCACAAAGATGATCTTCATAAAAACCGATAGCCGGTTTTTATACATTTGCTTTCGGATGTACGCGTTTGTAAACGCTTACACTTATAAAAACCATTTACCTTTATAAAGAATAAACTGCTATGCCCAACGAGCCCAAAGCCTGTCTTCAATGCGGCAAAACCCTGCGCGGCCGCTCAGACAAAAAATTCTGCGACGATTATTGCCGTAACAATTACAATAATCAATTAAAGGCAAACACAAATAACTATGTGCGTAAGATTAATAATGCGCTCGGCAAAAACAGGCGCATTTTAGAAGAGGTGCTTCCCGATGGAGATATGCATAAAACAACAAAGCAGAAATTGCTGCATGCCGGTTTTCTGTTCAAATACATAACACATACTTACACCAATAAAAAAGGTAACACGTACTTCTTTTGTTATGACTACGGTTATCTACCGTTAGACAACGACTGGTATTTAATTGTACACCGCCACGAAGAATAATTGTATTCAGATTAGAGGCAAATCTTTTGCATAAATAACTTTTTTGCTTGCCTTCAGATAAAGAAGTCGCGGTTCGCCAAATTTTAATTCTTTTATCTGATAAGGCGGATATACATAGCAGTTGTAAGGTTGCGTATCATCGTATTCAACAAATATTATCCATGCATTCAAATCATCTAAAATAATGTCCCTGCGTTTTTCTGAACACTGAAAAGTCCACGAAAGTGAATACTTATTTGCATTGGTTCTTCGCTGTGTTTTTACAGCAACACCAATATCGTTTACAAACAAATCTGCTTCCCAGCTTTTTTGTTTGCCGGCATAAATAGTATAATCAGGACCCTTTACATCTGCATATTCAAGTAAAACTTTTTTGCAGGCTTCTTCACCCAGTTTGCTTACAAAATGATCGTCTAATATTTTTTTTGTTTGATGTTGCTTTGAATCAGAATAATCAACCGTTGATATTACTTCTTGTGCAAATTGCCATGCTCTCTTTACTGCAACGCGTTCAAGATTTATTTTAAGAATGGATGAATAAAATTTTTCCATTTTTTTGAGTACTTTATAAAAGTATTTAATAAAATATGACAATTAAGCAACATCTGAATAAAAGGAATTTTTATCTTCACGCAACTAAAAAATTTTGTTATGAGTTTACGTTTAGGGGATACCGCTCCCAACTTTAAAGCAACAACAACAGCAGGCGATATTGATTTCTACGAATACCTGGGCAACGGATGGGGAATTTTATTTTCACACCCTGCCGACTACACGCCTGTTTGTACAACCGAACTCGGCAAAACAGCCGCATTGCAGGAAGAATTCGCTAAAAGAAATACAAAGGTTTTAGCAGTTAGTGTTGACCCTTTAGATAAACATAAAGGATGGGTAAATGATATTAATGAAACACAAAATGTAAATGTTGGTTTTCCGCTGATTGCAGATGAAGACAGAACAGTGGCAAACCTGTATGATATGATTCATCCCAATGCATCTGCAACCATGACGGTGCGTTCTTTATTTATTATTGGTCCCGATAAAACTATAAAATTGATTATAACTTATCCGGCAAGCACCGGCAGAAACTTCCAGGAAGTATTGCGTGTGCTGGACAGTTTGCAATTAACATCAAACTATAGCGTTTCAACACCGGCTGACTGGAAAGATGGAGAAGATGTAATTATAGGCGGTGCCATTACAACAGAAGATGCGTATAAGAAATTTCCAAAAGGAGTTAGAATTGTAAAACCTTATTTGAGATATACACCGCAGCCGAATAAATAATTCCGCCATTTTATTTGTAAAAGCATTCCGAGGTTTTCGGGATGCTTTTTTTATTTGTGAAGTCGAACGTTCACCTACTCAAATCTGCCGTTCGTCGAATTTCTTATTTTAATTTGCAAAATAATTTGGTTTATATTATAAACTACTCTACGTTTGTGTCGAAATAATGATAAACTTACTGTGATGAAAAAGTTCTTACTTGTAGCGACAATCTTCTTTGCAAATCATATTATCGCTCAAACTAAAATATCAGGACATATAAAAGATAATAAAGGCAAACCAATTGCAGGCGTAAGCGTTACTTTAAAAGATACGTATGACGGCGCCGTTTCTGACTCGCTGGGTGATTATAGTTTTTCTACAACAGAAAAAGGCAGCCATGTAATTGAAATGACGAATGTTAATTACGACGACTATTCAGCAAATGTTGATTTAAATAATACGCCGCTTACCATCAACGCAACTTTAAAAGAAAAATTTAATGAACTGAAGGCTGTAACCGTTACTGCAGGTTCTTTTGAAGCAGGCGATAATAAACGCGCCGCCACTGTTTTAAATTCAATTGATATTGCAACAACTGCAGGTTCTAATGCAGATATAACTGCTGCATTAAAAACGTTGCCTGGCGCGCAACAAATCGGAAACCAGGAAGGTTTGTTTGTGCGCGGCGGAACAGGTGAGGAAACAAAACAATTCATTGATGGAACATTAGTGAACAATCCTTACTTCACCAGCATTCCAGACATCGCAACACGCGGTCGCTTCTCTCCTTTTCTTTTTAAAGGAACAGTTTTTTCAACGGGTGGTTATTCTGCTTTGTATGGTCAGGCTTTATCATCTGCTGTAATTCTTGAGTCGATTGATATGCCTGAAAAATCTGCAGCTACTGCATCTATTTCACCCATCATTGTTGGCGGTGGTGTTCAGCAACTTTCAAAAGATAAAAAGTTTTCCTGGGGCGTGGATTATGATTATGTAAATCTTATCGCATACTTCAACATTGTAAAACAAACACCTGACTATTTTAATATGCCGCAGTTTCACAGCGGCGATGCAAACTTTCGCATCAAAACAAAAAATGGCATTATAAAATATTATACAACGTTTGATTATAATCATCTTGGTTTACGCAGACCTGATATTGACAGTTCAATTTATAAAGATGCTTTTGGTTTGGTAAATCATAACTGGTACAACAATCTTAGCTGGCGCGAAAATTTAAACAACGGATGGAAAATGAATCTTGGCTTAAGCTATAGCACTAACCGCGATAACATATCGCAGCAAATACAGGATTCTTCCAATCAATCTAAAATTTTAGATTATGAACCATGGGTAAGCAAAAACTTTCATATTCAAAGCAGGCAGGATTTAACGCAGATAAAAGAAGTGTTTGAGAAAAAACTTGGTGGTTTAAGTGCCATACGTTTTGGCGGCGAGTATTGGTATTCGTACGATCCAAGCCATTATATAAATGTTGACAGTAATTATTTTTCAAAATTGAAAGATAATTATGCAGCCGCTTTTGCCGAAAGCGATATATATGTTACGAATGATATTGCTTTAAAACTCGGTGCGCGTTACGAATACTCATCTATTATTAAAAAAGCAAACATTGCTCCGCGACTTTCACTTGCATACAAAACCGGGGAAGGTGCGCAGATTTCTTTAGCTTATGGAACTTTTTATGAAAAGCCTGAAAACACTTTGCTGTTTTATACAACACAACTGGGTTATACAAAAGCAACGCACTATATCGCAAACTATCAAATAACAAAAGACAACAGAATATTTCGTGTTGAAGGATTTTATAAAAAATATGCTGACCTCGTAAAAACTTTTCCTGATTATAATAATGATGGAACAGGTTATGCAAAAGGCATCGAATTTTTTCTGCGCGATAAAAAAACTTTCAAGAACATTGATTACTGGGTAAGCTATTCTTATCTCGATACAAAAAGAGATTACTTAAATTATCCTGAAGAACTGCAGCCAAATTTTGCAGCGCATCATACTGCCTCTATCGTAATGAAAAAATTTATTACGAAGTGGAAAACAGGTTTTAATGTCACTTACAGTTTTGCAAGCGGCAGACCTTACTACGATTTCTTATATAATGTTGCTGATAACAAATACAATATTGCAGACCAGGGCAAAACAAAAGACTATAACAGCATGGGATTTAGTGCTGAATACTTGCCTAACATCGGCAACAATAAAGCAAGAACATTTATTGTGTTGTTTGCAAGTGTGAACAATGTGCTTGGTCAAAACCAGGTCTATGGTTATAACTATTCTTTTAATGGTTTGAACAAAGAGCCAATATTGCCACCGGCAAAAAGATTTTATTTTATTGGATGTTTTTTGAGTTGGGGAATTGACAGAAGCCAGGATGCAATCAACAACAATTTATAATTTAAACTGAATAATTATTCACTTAAACTAAATATATGAACGATAACCATCACGATGAAATACTTTGGCAAATAGCCAAAAAGAGAGCAGCCTTTAAATGGGCTTTCTCTGCTTATGTTTTTGTAAATGCTTTTTTGGTTGCTGTGTGGTTTTTCACCACCGGACCAGGGAATTATTTTTGGCCGATATGGCCGATGCTTGGCTGGGGCATTGGAATTTTATATCAATATTTAAATGCATACCAGGGCAATAATATTTTCACTGCGCAGCAGGAATATGAACGTTTAAAAAATCAACAAAACAATAAAATATAAAACAACACACATGAAAAAACTATTAATGATTGCAGCGGTTACTCTATCTGTTGCTGCGCATGCACAAAGCGATCGATACGTAGACGCAATGAAGAAAAATTTATCACTGTTCGACAGCGCAAAAACCGCTGCTGATTTAGAAAATGCTGCAGCCGGTTTTCAACGCATTGGCGATGCAGAAAAAACGCAATGGCTTCCCTATTATTGGGAAGGGTTGGTACTAGCAACAGAAGGCTGGAAATATTATCCGAATGAAAAAGGTGTAACTGAAGTAAAAGTTTCAGATCTATCAGGCACTATGACTGCGTTAGCAGGTCGTATTAATGCAGCTTTAGATAAAGCAGATGCACTTGCAACAGATGACTCTGCAAAATCTGAAATACTTACCATTCGCAACATGGCGGCAACACAACAAATGCTGGTTGATCCCCAAAGCCGTTACATGACCTTCGGTGCAGAAGCGGGACAAGATTTGCAAAAAGCAATGGCTTTGAATCCGAATAATCCGCGTGCATATTATTTACAAGGCATGAGTGTTTTTGGAACACCGGAACAATTTGGCGGCGGCAAAGAAAAGGCGAAGCCAATTTTTCAAAAGGCAGTCGACTTAGCTTCAGCAGAACAGGAAAAACCTTTGTATCCGCATTGGGGACTTGATATGAGTAAAGCAATGCTTGCAGCTTGTCAATAAATATTTAAGTTGATTGGTTGAATATTTTTTTAAGAGGTGACAATTACTAATCAGCCAATCAACTTTATCATTATGTAATTAACGCAAATGGAAAATACTGAAAACGATTTCTCGCCACAACAAAGTTTACAGCTTATTGAAAGCATGATCAATCGTGCGAAAGATAAATTTGCTGAAGATGGCTCAATGTATTTAATCTGGGGCTGGCTGGTTTTTATCTGCAGCCTTTTACAGTTTACATTAATGCATTTTTTTCAGTATCCTTATCACTATATCGTTTGGCTGGCAACTATACCTGTTTTCATTTATCAATCTTTTTATTCAGCCAAAAAAACAAAACAACAAAATGTTGTAACGTATACTGATCGCATTGTTGGTTTTGTTTGGATAACTTTTTCAGTTGAAATTATTTTATTGGGATTTATTATTGGTATGCTTACAACCGGTGAATACTACACACACATCATTCATATTTTATTAGCGGTTTACGGAATGCCTGTTTTTTTAACCGGCGTTATTGTTCGTTTTAAGCCGTTGATTTTTGGCGGAATTGCTTGCTGGGTTTTATGCATCATTTCAACCTTTATAAAGATTTACGATTACCAATTTTTGCTGATACCGGTTGCAATGTTAGTGGCGTGGATTATTCCCGGATATATGTTGCGTGCAAAATATAAACAACAATAAAACTTTTTTTATGCAGGAAAAACAATTATCAAATGAAGAAAGTTTGAAGCTGATTAACCGCATGATTTATGAAGCGAAAGGATATTTTTATGAAAGCGGTGCAAGTGCACTGGTTTATGGTTTCAGTATTTTATTGTGTTCCATATTAACTTATTTCGATGATAAAGGAACCATTCATTTTCCCTTTGCACCATTTTATTTAATGGTGCCCATTTTTTTTATACAGGCATTCATTCAAATAAAAGAAAACAAAAAAAAGAAAGCAAAAACTTTTACGGATGAAGCAATTGATTTTGTATGGACAGGTTTTTTTCTTTCTGTATTTGCAGCATTGTGCGGAACTTTTGTAAACGCAGGTTATATCATCATAACCATCATTTTATTTTTAACCGGACTTGCAACATTCATCACCGGCGCAATTGCAAAATTCAAATACAGTATTGTTTGCGGAATTATGTGTTTGTTAATTGCAGCAATTTCTTTCTTCATACAAAACTCAACTATTTATTTGTTGTTAGCAGGTGTTTCTGTTTTTGTGTGGATAATACCAGGTTTATTATTAAGAGCATATTTTAAAAAACAATCTCATGCCTGAAGAACAATTAACGGAACAAAGAAGCCTTGAGATTATCACGCAAATGATTAGCAAGGCAAAATGCGAATATGAAGAAACAGGTATTGGCGCATTACTTTGGGGAAGTCTTGTTACTTTCTGTGCGCTCATAACTTTCGGAAACTTTTACTGGCATGTGACCGCGTTTTATTATATATGGCTTCTTACTTTGTTTGCATTGATACCGCAAATAATTATTTCTGTTCGCGCAGCAAAAAGAAAAAAATTCCGCAGTTATGGCGATGAAGCAATGGCTGCAATATGGATAAGCTTTGGCGTTGCACTGTTTCTTGTTTCTGTTTACAGCAATAAATATGAATCAGCTAATGTTGCCGCTTTGTTTATGATTATGTATGGCATGCCAACATTTGCCACAGGTTACATACATCATTTTAAACCGATGATAATTGGTGGCATTGTTTTTTGGATTTGTGCTGTTATATGTTTCTATGTTCAGTTTCCATACATCATGTTATTTACAGCAGGCGCATCAATTGTTGCGTGGGTTATTCCCGGTTTGATTTTAAGAAGAAGATATTTGAAAGCAAAGAAGAATAATGTTTAAAGAGTTAGACCCAATATTACATTCACAATTACGGCTTGCAGTGATGAGTTTATTAATAAGTGTGAAGCAAGCCGAATTTACTTTTCTGAAAGAAAAAACAAACTCAACCGCCGGCAACTTAAGTGTGCAGGTACAAAAATTAAAAGAAGCCGGCTACATTGAAGTAATAAAAGAATTTAAAGACAACTATCCAAACACCACTTGTAAAATAACACCGAAAGGCATTAAAGCTTTTGAAGAATATGTAAAAGCCTTGCAACAATATTTGCAGGTAAAAAAATGACCTCACCTAAATCCTCTCCGAAGGAGAGGACTTTAAGAACCAAAATATTTTAAATCGTAACATTTACTCAAGCTGCTTTCTTGCCCTTCTCCTTTGGAGAAGGGTTGGGATGAGGTCATCACTTAAATCCTAAAGCTTTTACGTAACCTTCGTTTGGTCTGCAATTTTCGAAGCGGCAATTAATTAAAAATTGTTCGAGAGATTTTTTAGCTGCATTCATATCCGGTCTTGCTTTTCTCACTTCTTCAAATGTTGAGCGTGTTGTATCAGCAAATGCAGAAATGGCATCATAATTTTCAGGCTTATCAAATGTTACCATGCAACGACTGTTATCCATTTTTTTGTACGGCCAAAAATGCCAGCCAATATTATTGCTGTCGAGCATTTGTCTGAACTGCGAAATCCATTCATCTGTGTTCTCTCCTGTTTCGCCGCAATAAATAGGCACATTATATTTATCTCGAAAGTTGATGTACGATTGAACAACTTCACGTGTAGGCGCTGTCCAGTATTTATGAAAAGTGTAAACGAGTTTATCATCAAATGGCTTTCCAAACACATCAAAATTGGAATCCCATTGTGCACCGCCTAAAAAGATAAGATGATTTTTATCAACTGTTCTTACGGCTGCTGTTATCTTTTTATATAATGGTTCAAGCTTCGGATTAAAATAACCTGTATCATAAAAGGGCGGAATAGGTTCATTCAACAAATCATAACCTAAAATTATTTTTTCATTTTTATAATGATCGGCAATGCGTTTCCAGATAGAAACAGTTTCATTTTGTGCAGCCGTATCATCATATAAAAATGGATAAGCATAACTGTCATCAATGTTATCGCCGGTCTGCCCGCCCGGTGCGCAATGCATATCAAGCAAAATATAAATATTATCTTTCTTACACCATTGCACCAACGGATCTAAAATTTCAAAACCATGATTAGGATTATTTTCTTCACCTAAATAATCTTCATTGGTAAACAAGCGATAATTAAAAGGCACACGGATAGAGTTTACACCAATAGATTTTAAGTAATCGATGTCAGCTTCAGTGATGTAACTATGTAAATATTGCTGCCAAAATTTTTTTGCCTGATCAGGACCGATCAATTCATTCATTACTTCCTGTATCAATCTTGCTGAAGCTGCTTTTTCAAATTTGAACATGTAGCCTTCGGGCACCAGCCAGTTACCAAGATTGATGCCTTTCATTACAAAAGGTTTTTCATTCAGCATTAAATCTTTTCCTTTTGTTGTAACAAAATTTTGCGCATTAACAATGAAAGAGCAAACAATTAAAAAGCAAACAAGAACTGATCGCATGTTATAAATTTTATAGAACGAATAGTTAGGTTTGTGTAAAAGTAAAAACTATGTCTTTATTATTAGGTCGCGATGTTTTTGGTGATGAAAAAAACAAAGCAAATGTTTTATCAAAACAAGAAGCAGAAGATTTGTTGAATGATTGGGTGAAAAATGAGCGACTGAAATTACACATGCAACAGGTTGCATATTTAATGAAAAGTTGGGCGCAGGAAAAAGAAAATTTAAATGATGCAGATGTATGGCGATGGCAACTTGCAGGTTTATTGCACGATGCAGATTGGGACCAATGGCCTGAAACGCACTGCAAAAAAATTATTGAAGAATTGGAAAAACGAAATGTGGATCCTGAAATAATTCATGCGATTGCAAGCCATGGGCATTTACATTTTGGTGTGATACCTGAAACAAAAATGGATAAAATATTGTATGCATTTGATGAGTTAAGCGGATTGATTCATGCATACTCTTTAATGCGCCCAAATGGTTATGAAGGAATGGATGTGAAAGGCGTGAAGAAGCGATTAAAAGAAAAATCTTTTGCAGCAAATGTTTCAAGAGAAGATATTAATGATGCATGCGAAAGAGCAGGTATACCGTTAGATGATTTGATTGCGTTCATCATTCAGCATCAGCCACAAGTTGCATAATTATTTCACAACGGTTGTATCGATGAGATTAATTGTTCGTGCTACATCATCGTATTCGGTAACATGAATGGTTTCCAATATAAAAAGCGTTGCTAAATCCGGCGACTTAATTCTTTCTCCAAGAATTTTTACAACATCGTCCATTTGATGTATATAAATATTTTTTTGTTCAGCGTTCAACTTTGCAAGCATAACAGCGTTTGACCATGATACTTCTCTTGCTTTGTCGATACTAAAGTTTAAAACAGGTATTTGTTTACCATTCGCAATCTTCATCAACATACGCATGGGTAACCAAACTTCACAAAGGCATTCCTGCACATCATCAATTAATGAACTTATTAAATTGTTGATTCGATTAAAATCATCTTGTAAAGCATAAATGCTTTCACTGGGCGCAACTTCTGCAGATGCAATGGCAAGATCGAGATTGATATGTGTATTAATTCCTAATAACAAATGTTGCAAAACGATGAGCGAATTATCAGCACATGCGTTAAAAGTAAATTGCCACGAGTTTGAACAAGGTTGTTTCGAAAAAAAACATGAATATGCATCAAGGTATCTTTGAGCAAAAACAATATCCAGCTTTTCCATTCTTGCTCCATCTTCAAATTGATTAGCATTGATGCCATCGCGTACCGCAATCGTCATTCGCTTATATAATGCAGCAAAATATCCGGCTTTGTTTTGTGACGCTTTACATTGTTCTGTTATTTGCGTAAGTTGATCAACGACGTTCTGAATACTTAGAATTTGCATACTTGAAGTAAAATCATTTTAATAACATATCATAAAATAACCATTGCATTCAAGTTTATTAACTTTGCGCTTTCTATGAAGCAATTTGCTGTCCCCAATTTTTATCGAAGTGAAGTTATCAGCGCAATTAAACAAAAAAGAAAGGCGGCTGATAAATTAAAGAAAGATTTTTCACCTACACTTCTTGATTTTGGTGCATTAAAAATTTACCTCGCAAGACATTTTGGTTTTTGTTATGGTGTTGAAAATGCCATTGAAATTGCTTTTAAAACAATTGAAGAAAATAAAGGTAAAAGAATTTTTTTGTTGAGTGAGATGATTCACAATCCGCAGGTAAATGAAGATCTGAAGGAAAAAGGTGTTCAATTTTTACAAGACACACATGGCAAACAATTAATTTCTTTTGAAGCGCTAAATGAAAATGACGTTGTATTAATTCCAGCATTTGGAACAACGCTTGAAATTGAAAGAACCTTAACGGCAAAAGGTATTCACACAGAAAAATATAACACTACATGTCCTTTTGTTGAAAAGGTTTGGAACCGCAGTGCGCAAATTGCAGAAAAAGGTTATAGCGTTGTAGTGCATGGTAAACCTAAACATGAAGAAACACGTGCTACATTTTCACATGCATCATCGCAAACGCCTGCTGTTGTAATTAATGATATGGAGGAGGCTGTTGAATTAGGAAAATATATCATAGGTGAAAAATCAGCAGAATCATTTTATACTGAGTTTGCCGGTCGTTATTCAAATGGGTTTGATGTAACAAAAGATTTGCAGCGATTTGGTGTGGTTAATCAAACAACACAATTAGCAACCGATACACAAGCTATTGCTGAATATTTAAAACAGGTTGTAAAAAACCATTTCAATTTAAATGATGAAAATATCCAGGAACGCTTTGCCGATACAAGGGATACGCTTTGTTATGCTACAAATGATAATCAAACAGCAGTAGCCACCTTACTAAACACACCTGCAGATTTAGCGATTGGTGTTGGTGGTTATAATAGCAGCAATACATCTCACCTTGTTGAGCTATGCGAAGAAAAATTACCTACCTATTTTATAAATGATGCTGAAAAAATACTTTCCTCAAAAGAAATTCTGCATTGTAACTGGCGAACAAAACAAGAATATCTTTCAAAAGAATATTTACCATCAAAAACTCCCGTTACCATTCTAATTACAAGTGGTGCCAGTTGCCCTGATGCAGTGGTTGAATCTGTAATTGAAAGGTTATCTTCTTTTTTCCCTGCCGATAAGAAGTTCGAAGAAATAAAAGCGCAGTTTCTATAACAACTTCCTCCATAAAAAAATTAGGCCCGCCCTAAAAAGAGCTGGCCGTTGCTAACCTATGAAAAACACCTATTGAAAATTTCTTCAGAAACGATGGTGTTTGGGTTTACCACCACCGCCATTTATCTTATTTATCTGTCTTTTTTGTCCATTGCCATTTCCCATATTCCTCGGAGGATGCTGTTGTTGATTTGGTTTCTGTTGAAAATCCTGTTGTTGTCTTTGCTGTTGTCTCTTCTGAAGTTCATTCCGCATCATATCATGAAACTTCCGGTCCGTGGTATAAACTTTATTTAATCTTTGGCCATTATTACCCAAAACTTTTTTAAAGTTTGGCTGGTAACGCTGTTTAATCTCAACAACTTTCTTTTCATAAGCAACCTCATCGTTTGGATACTGGTTTCTGGCTTGTTTAATTTCATTTTGATAATTATTATAAACAGGCCAAAAATTCTGCGCCTCCTGCGGAGAAAGATTTAATTCTTGCGAAATGTAAGCCATTTTAATGACATCAATCCGTTGATCATCGTCTTCGTTAGGTGGCTGCTGTGAAAAGCAAAAATAACTATGAAAAAATAAAAATAATAATAAAGGGTATATTTTTTTCATCTTTTTCATTTTAACTTCCCCTCATGTTTTCTTCCGGATCGGAATTTTCACGCAAATAATTGTTTATTTCTTCATCAGACATGTTATCAATAAGTGTTTTAATATTTACATCCTGGCTATCATCTTGCGATGGAATAGAAATATCAGAATTGTCCTCTTTTAAATAACTATTAATTTCATCATCAGAAAGCTGTGAAATTGCCTGATCGACTTTAATATCCTTATATTGACTAATATCTATTGCCGTTTTACCAGTTGACGTTTTGTTTCCATTTAAATAAAAATATCCCCCACCAAGCATTAATGCCGCAATACAAGCAGCTGCTGCATAAGTAAACCATTTGCGAGCTTTATTGCTAAAAGAAATAACTTTCGCAGGCCTTACCTCTGGCACTGTTTGAGGAATTAGATTTTCGAAATATCCTGCAGGAACTGTATAAATATTTGTTTTTGGGAGTTTGCTTAGCAACGGCGCCAGTTCATCCAGTTCCTGCCGAATGTTATTATTATTATTAGCAGCTTTTATTTTATCGATAATATGAGTAGCAAGATTATTAAAATAACCGTCCGGTACCTGGTATGTTTGCTTATTTGAACTTTGGTAATTTTTAATTACAAGTTTATCCAGAATTAACTCCGGTAAATTTTTAAAATAATTTGCAGGGAGATAATATGGATTAATTCGAGGTACAGAATTTAACCAGATTTGAGTTATAATATTGTTTGGCAAATGAGTGAAATAATCATCAGGGGTATTAAAAATATTCTTATTGCTAGATTCAATTAATGCCCCGGCATTAAGCTCTTTAAGTTCATTTAATATGTTAATATTTTCAACCATGCAAACCTTTTGACCCTTTTATGAACAGGGCGTTTAATTGTTTTTGATGAATTCCTCTATTTTTTTTACTGCATGATGATAACTCGCTTTTAAAGCGCCTTCACTTGTATCTAATACTCTGCTCATTTCTTCATAAGGCATTTCGTCGTAGTATCTTAAGTTAAATACAACTTTTTGTTTTTCCGGCAGTTGTTGAATAGCAAGCTGAAGTTTCCATTCAAGACGGTTTGCATCAAAATTTTTATCAGCTACAACTTTATTAGCCAATCCTGTTTCAACATCGCTTAAACTAACAGAGCTTTTTTTCTTTTGCTGTTCTAAAAATGTTAAGCTTTCGTTTGTTGCTATGCGATAAAGCCAGGTATAAAGCTGGCTATCTTCTCTAAAATTCTCCAGCCCATTCCAAACCTTAATAAACATATTCTGTAAAACATCGTTCGCATCTTCATGATCAACAACCATACGCCTTACATGCCAATATAACTTTTCCTGATACTTTTTAATTATCGCAGTAAAAGCTTTCTCTTTCGTTTCCGGTTGCCTAAACTGTTGTAATAATTCCCTATCGTCGATTTGCATGCAGGGTGTTTTTAGAGTAATTTAAAACCCGTTTGTACGATTTGTATTTAATGTCAAAGTTTAATGTGTATTAAAATGCAATTTAATTTAAAACATGATTTTGTTGTTGCATTAACTTTTCATCTTTGTTGATATTTAACTCCCAATCCCACGCAGTACGCATCATATCATCAAGATTAAATTGCACTTGCCAGTTTAATTTATTTACTGCGAGGTTATTATTTGCATAAATAGCAACAACATCGCCGGGTCTTCTGCTACCAATTTTATAATTTAATTTTTTGCCGGAAACTTTTTCAAAAGCATGAATAGCTTCCAAAACACTTACGCCGTTGCCACTGCCTAAATTAAATATATCGCACTCAGAAATATTTTTTTGGCTGATGAGGTATTGTAGTGCCAACGTGTGCGCATGCGCAATATCACATACATGTATGTAATCGCGAATACAACTTCCATCTCTCGTATCATAATCATCACCATGAACAACTAACTCCGGAATTTTTCCAATTGCAGTTTGGGTGATTGCAGGCACAAGATTTTGTGGTTTTCCCAAAGGTAATTCGCCAATTAATGCCGAAGGATGCGCACCAACAGGATTAAAATATCTTAACAAGATGGAGTTGCAAGCTGCTTGTTTTGAAAAATCTTTTACAATTTGTTCTCCCATTTGCTTCGTGGCGCCATAAGGAGATTCGGCTTTTTTTTCAGGTGATTGTTCGGTTACAGGTATTGAGTCGGGATTTCCGTAAACTGTGCATGAAGAAGAGAAAACAAAATATTTAATCTTAAAATCTTTAATACACTTGAGAATATTGATAAGAGAAAATAAATTGTTCTCATAATACATTAATGGCTTCTCAACAGATTCACCTACTGCTTTAAAAGCCGCAAAATGAATAACACCAACTATGTCTTCATGCTCCTGGAAAACAGCAAGTGTTTCATCAAAATTTTTGAGATCTACTTTATAATTTTTAACACGTTTGCCGGTAATTTTTTCAATGCCATCGATTAAATACGTAGTAGAGCGTGAGTTATCATCAATAGAAATTACATCAAAACCATTTTCAATTAAATCAACAATAGTGTGTGAACCGATATAACCACAACCACCAGTTACAAGAATTTTTTTCATGAACGTTTCTTTCAGTCATAACTGCAAATCTTGTTTTATACAAAGACCTGCATTTTTTAAAAAATGCAAAATAAATAAACTAAACTGAAAACAGGTGAAAGAACCAATAGAAGCCGGCAGCCAGAACTGCAGTTACCGGAATAGTGAGAATCCAGGCCCAAACAAGGTTTAACGTAATCCCCCATCGAACAGCACTAAGTCGTTTAGTAGCGCCCACGCCAACTATGGAGCCCGCGATGGTATGGGTAGAACTTGCAGGCGCGCCAATATTAGCAGCAGCAAAAAGAGTAATAGCTCCGGCTGTTTCTGCACACACGCCTTCAAGTGGGGTAACTTTAGTAATTCTTGTTCCCATGGTTTTTACTATGCGCCAACCGCCACTCATGGTTCCAAGCCCCATTGCAATATAACATGTGAAGGGAACCCATTCCGGTAAACTTTTAATATCTGGTATTATATTATATGCAACCATAGCTGCACCTATTATACCGATGGTTTTTTGCGCGTCACTTCCTCCATGACCAATGCTAAAACTGGCAGAAGAAACGAGTTGCAGCCGCTTATACATGTTCATTGTACGGTAAGCAGATTCTTCTTTAAAATGATTAACAAAATAAGATACTGTAAAAACCACTCCTAATACAAGCGTTGCCCAAAACTCAAATGGTTTTTTAAAATGAATAAATACGAGAGATGCAGTTACTGTTGCGGCAATTATAGATATTTTGAGCCAGAAGTTTCGCTGTATCGTCACAATTGTAATATACATCGATATAACCATTCCCACAATTGGTGCGAGCAAAATAAAAATGAGCGTTAAACTGATGCCACCGTGTATAGACCAGTTAATGCTTCCAAAACCGGAATGCGCAATAGCAGCGCCCGCAAATCCGCCAATTAACGTATGCGATGAAGAAGATGGTATGCCATACCACCACGTTAGTAAGTTCCAGCAAATAGCCGCAACTATGCCGGATAACACAACCGTTAAATCGTATGCACCTGTTTTTACTGTATTAGCAACCGTGTTAGCCACTCCATGATCACTAAAAATAAAGTATGCAACAAAATTGAAAAATGCTGCCCAAATTACGGCCTGAAAGGGTGTAAGTACTTTTGTTGAAACAACAGTTGCAATAGAATTAGCCGCATCGTGAAAACCATTTATAAAATCAAAGATTACTGCAAGAACAATAATAACTATTAATAGTGTTGACATTAGGCTGCTTGATTAGTGAAGCGATGAATTATGCGTATTTGATAATGATAGATTCTATAGCGTTGCCTGCATCTTCACATTTATCAGTTGCTGTTTCCATTGCAAGATAGACCTCTCTTTTTTTAATAAGCATCTTCACGTCCTGCTCCATATCAAAAAGCCTTTCCACACACAAATCATAAATATCATCCGCCTGGTTTTCTATGCTGTTTATTTTAACCAATGCGTTTGTCATTGCCTGTAAATTTTTCATGTCTTTTAACCCGGTCACCGCTACTTTAATTTCATCTACTCCATAGCCAATCAAATTTGCAAGCTTAATAATTCCTTCATCTGTATTACTGATGTTATAAAAAGCGATTCTTTTTGCTGAAGAATAAATATAGTCTGCAACATCATCAAGTGTAGAAGCGAGATAGTGTATATCTTCCCTGTCAAAAGGCGTAATGAAAGTACGACCAAGCTCCGTAAAGATCCTATGTGTGGTATCATCATTTTTGTGTTCCAGGTTTTCAACTTCATTCAATATAGTAAAGCGCTTACTCTTCTCTGTTTCTGTTATTAATTGTTTTAATAACAAGCTCATTTGCGATACGGTTGTAATCACTTCTTCAAACAACGTGTAAAATATTTTATCTTTCGGCTGAAAGATTTTCATTATTGAGTTAAATGCCATAACTTTTTTTTGGTTCAATTAAAAAATTATCAGGTAACAATTTCTTAACATTGGCAATATAGTGTTTATGTGTGTACCAGCAACTCTTAATCCGTTTTTTATGTTCGGGATGAAAATTTCTCCGGTAGGCATAGAATAAAAATTTCAAAAACTGCATAAGAAATACATAATAGAATATCCACAATAGGGGTTGTTTGCAGTTGATAACTTAAATGGTTGGTAACATTCCCGTAACATTCCGGTAACATTGGAATAATCTATGGCTGCTTTCTTTGCGTGCTAAATCAAACAAAAACATATGCAAGCAAATACAAACAGCTTTATGACAAAAATTTTTACCCCCTTAATCCTTGTTTTTCTCCTGCTCAATGTACATTCGGCGAAAGCACAATTCGTTACCAGTTCAGATACTGCGTTCAAAGCAGGAAGCCCAAACTCCGGTCAGCTATGGGGATATACGTTCGGTGATTTTTATTATAAAGGACACGCTGATACTTTAAACAGGGGTGCAAACAGCCAGTATTCTGGAATTCCAAAAAACAGAAATGCGTTTCAATTAAGACGTGTTTATCTCGGCTACAACTATAATATAAACAAAAAGTTTTCTACTGAATTATTGCTGGAAGCCGCACCTGGTGAAGGACTAACAGATACTAAACTTGCATTTTATATAAAACTGGCAAACCTGCGTATTAAAAATTTATGGAACGGAACTGATCTTGTTCTTGGACAAATTTCAACACCTGGTTTTGCTATGTCTTCTGAACCAATTTGGGGTTATCGTTCTATTGAAAAAACAATTATTGATATCCGTGGTACGCCTTCATACGATTTAGGAGCCGCATTGCAGGGAAAGTTTGATCCTAAGACAGCAAATTTTGGTTACGATTTAATGGTAGGTAATGGAACCGGTGCCAAACCCGAAGGTGATAGCTATAAGTGGTTATACGGTGATGTTTGGGGAAAGTTTTTTGATAAAAAGTTATATGTAAACCTCTATAGCGATTACGAGCGTATGGCACCCATTAGCGGTATGCAGCACTCAAGAAGTATGATTAAAGGTTTCGTTGCCTACACTACGCCTGCATTTACGCTTGGTGTGGAAGGCTACATTAATAATTTAAAGAATGATGACCAGGCTACAGAAATTTCAACAGGTAATGTTGATGTGTTAACAGTAAAAGCAAAAGGTGTTTCAGTTTTTGCACGCGGAATTATTGTAAAAAACAAACTGAATTTCTTTGCCCGTTACGACGCATTCAATCCGGATGATAATCTTGATAACAGCAAATATGCTTCTTACAAAGGCAATACATCCGGTTATACTGATCCAAATACAAAAGAACAATTTATTACAGCTGGTTTAGATTTTACACCGGTTAAGAACGTGCATTTAATGCCAAACATTTGGTATAATAAATATACCAACCAGGGACCAGCAAACTTATACAACAGCAACGATATGGTTTATCGACTTACATTCTATTATGTATTTGGTAAATAAAATTTTAAATTAATAAAACACAATAAAAAATGAAACATCATAACATTTTAAAACTTCAGGGTTTATTTATTGCAGGATTGATTATCTCCATGTTTGGAGTGACTGCTTGTAACAGTGGAAGTAACACTTCCGGCAGCGACAGCACATCAACAGCAAGCTCTTCATCTGGAAAACAAATATTGGGTGCAGGAAGTTCTTTTGACAATCCTTTATTCTCAAAAATGTTTTCTCAGTACAATCAACAAAACGGCATACAGGTAAATTACCAATCAATTGGTTCCGGTGCAGGCATTCAGCAGTTAATTAGTCATACCGTAGATTTTGGTGCTTCTGATGCGCCTATGAACCCGAAACAGGATTCAACTGCAGGCGCTGATGTACTGAATATACCTGTTACTTGTGGTGCGGTTGTGGTTACCTATAATCTGCCTGACGTAAAAGATACGCTCATGTTTACACCATCTGTACTTGCAGATATTTTTCTTGGAAACATAAAAAAATGGAATGATCCTAAAATAGCTGCTATAAATAAAGGTGTTAAACTCCCTTCTACATCCATCGTTGTTGCACACCGTTCTGATGGCAGCGGAACTACTGCCATTTTCACTTCTTACCTTTCAAAAGTTAGTGATGAATGGAATACAAAAGTAGGCACAAGTACTGCAGTTAACTGGCCTACAGGTGTAGGCGGAAAAGGAAATGAAGGCGTTGCAGGTGTAGTAAAACAAACACCCGGCGGCATTGGGTACAATGAGCTTGCTTATGCACTTCAAAACCAAATGCAGTATGGTAAAATGCAAAATAAATCCGGAAATTTTATTGTTCCTACTATTGCTTCAACCAGTGCTGCTGCTAATGTTCAGTTGCCTGCTGATGGTAAAGTATGGATCACCAATACTGATGCGCCGGATGGTTACCCGATAGCAGGATTTTCATGGGTACTTATATATAAGGAGCAAAATTATAATAACCGCTCACAGGACGAAGCTACTAATGTAGTTAAACTGCTGCAATGGATGATCCACGATGGTCAGCAATATGGTGCCGACCTGAGCTACGCCCCATTACCCGATGCAGCTGTAACAGTAGGAGATAATCTTCTTAAATCAGTAACATATGGAGGCAAAGCAATATTGCAATAAATAGTAGAATACTTTATAAATGGATAACATATCCGGAAATTTTGCAGTTACCCGCGGAGATGAAGCTTCGCGGGTAATTACATCTATAACAAATACCGAAAATTTTAAGGCAAATCGCTTAAGAAGATCTTATAGACAGATAAGTACAGAAAAAGTATTTAAAAGAACACTGATGATTGTGGCGCTCATCGTACTTATTGTAGTTATAGGCATTGCGCTAACCCTTGCGGTTCAATCCACTCTTTCCATGAAGGCTTTAGGAATAAAATTTTTATGGGGAAAAGTTTGGGACCCTGTTAGAGAAATATTCGGTGCTTATCCATTTTTAATTGGTACTTTATTAACCTCATTCCTGGCACTTCTTATTTCTATACCATTTTCCTTTTCTGTTGCTATCTTCCTGGGAGAATATTATCCGAGGGGGTGGTTTTCTGAAACTTTAAAAAATGTTATTGAATTAATAGCTGCCATACCATCAGTGATATACGGCTTCTGGGGATTGTTTGTACTGGTACCGATTGTGCGAACCTTTGAAGCCAATATCGGCGCAGAACCAATCGGGTTAGGCATTCTTAGTTCTTCGCTTATTCTTTCTATTATGATCATTCCTTATGCCGCTTCATTAGGCAGAGAAATGATACGAATGGTTCCATCAACATTAAAAGAGGCTGCTTACGCTATGGGAGCTACCCGCTGGGAAGTTATCAGAAGCGTTGTTTTGCCATACACAAGGTCAGGGCTATTCGCAGGTATATTATTATCACTCGGCAGAGCGCTTGGAGAAACCATGGCAGTAACCATGATAATAGGAAATACTAACATTATACCTAAAAGTATATTTTCATTGGGCAATACGATGGCCAGTGTTATTGCCAATGAATTTACAGAGGCAGCAAACCCCGTTTATCTTTCTGCATTAATAGAGTTGGGCCTTGTTTTGTTTCTTGTTACCGTGGTAATTAATATGGTTGGAAAAAGAATTATTAAGAGATTTACCAATGTATAGTTTATGAACGCAAGAATAAAATACAGAAAAGGGAAAAGCAATGTTTTTAAAGCCATTGTCATCATATTGGCTTCTGCATGTGTTCTGCCTTTACTGGCAATCTTATTTTACATTTTAAAAGAAGGTGTTTCGCATATCAATTTTAATTTTTTCGTTAATGTACCTAAGCCTGTTGGTGAAACAGGTGGTGGCATTGCCAATGCGCTTGTGGGAAGTCTTTTAATTGTATTTGTTGCTGCCATTATAGCCATTCCTATAGGTATTTTGGGCGGAATATACTTAAGTGAAAATCAATCCAGCAGGCTTTCTTATTGGAGCGGGTTAGCGATAGATATATTGCAGGGTGTGCCTTCCATTGTTATAGGTATCGTTGTTTATTTCTGGATAGTAAAACCCATGCGCAGTTTTTCTGCATTTTCAGGAAGCATTGCCTTGGCGATCATGATGCTCCCCATTGTCGTTCGGTCAACCGAAGAAACATTAAAATTATTACCCGATTCATTAAAAGAAGCCGCACTGGCTCTTGGCATGCCTTACCACAGAGTAATTTTAAAAGTAATAGTACCCTGCGGTATGAGCGGTATTATTTCGGGTGCAATACTCGCTGTAGCAAGGGTTGCAGGAGAAACAGCCCCTTTGCTGTTTACAGCATTTGGTAACCCTTATCTTAGTACAAATATTGCAAAGCCCATGCAAAGTTTACCATTACTTATTTTCAATTATGCAACCAGCCCTTATGATGACTGGCATAATTTAGCCTGGGGCGCTTCACTCATTTTATTGATTTGGGTTTTATTATTAAACATTGTAACGAAGATCACAACAAGAAAATGGAGAGTACAATTGTAAGATCGAGCAATTTTAATGCATGGTTTGGAGACAATCATGTGGTTAAAAATGTAAACATTAGTATACCTAGAAATAACGTAGTAGCTGTAATGGGTCCATCGGGCTGCGGTAAAACAACTTTTTTGCGTTGCATAAATCGCATGCATGAATTAATACCCAATGCACGTGCAGAAGGAACAATGATGCTGGATAGTGAAGACGTGTATCAAATGCATCCGATTTTTGTGCGGCTAAAAATTGGAATGGTTTTTCAAAGACCAAATCCTTTTCCCAATCTAAGCATTTACGATAATGTTATTGCAGGCTACAAACTAAATGGCATGAAGTTATCGAAAGCTGATAAAGATGCCATTGTTGAAAAATCATTATCACGTTCTGCCTTATGGAATGAAGTTAAAGATAGCCTGCATAAAAAAGGAACATTTTTATCCGGTGGTCAGCAACAACGTTTATGCATTGCGCGTGCAATTGCAATGGAGCCAGAAGTGCTTTTGTTTGATGAGCCAACATCTGCACTTGATCCTATTTCTACATCAAGTATAGAAGAATTATTTCACGAACTAAAGAAAAATTATACGCTGATCGTCGTTACACATAATATGCAACAGGCTGCACGTGTTAGTGATAAAACCGCATTCTTTTATTTGGGCGAATTGGTGGAATACGACGACACAAAACAAATGTTTACAAACCCAACAGATAAAAGAACACAGAATTATATAACAGGAAGGTTTAGTTAATTTAAATCCCTATTTTTTTTATGACACAGTTAGAAACAGAAATACAGCAATTAAAAGATGAAGTAAAAAACATGTGGACGATGGTACGTGGACAATTACTGAAAGCTTTGTCTGCATTGCTGAATTTTGACAAAGACCTTGCACGTGAGGTGGTGGCAATGGAAAAAAGAGTGAATGCAACCGAATTAAAAATTGATCGCGATTGCGAAAATATATTTGCATTATATACACCTGTTGCTATTGATCTAAGGTTTCTGCTTGCAGTGTTAAAGATCAATACAAACCTTGAAAGAACAGGTGATATAGCAGAGGGTATTGCCAAACACGTTATAAGTGTTGACAGACCTTTTAGAGAAGACTTGTTAGATGCCACAAAAGTTATAGAAATGTATCGCGAGGCAATTGCCATGCTTGAAGATACACTTACTGCATTTGAAAATGAAGACACAATTTTGGCAAGAAGTGTTTTTGAAAAAGATGAATTTTTAGATGATATAAATACAAAATCAAATGAATTTATAGAAGCGTATTTAAAAAATAATCCGGGTGAAATAGACCAGGCTCTTTATGCATCATCTATCATTAGAAAATTAGAGCGCGTAGGCGATCAGTCAAAAAATATTGCGGAGGAAATTATATTTTATATAGAAGCAAAAGTTTTAAAGCACAGCAATAAAGTATAAGAATTAATAAATCGGTAATACAGCATTTATTATTTTATCATATTGCAATACCAACTTTACAAACGGGTTCATAGCATTAAGTTAGAGATTCTTCCGGTCCTGCTTTTTAGTGGGACTTTTTTATTGCAATTTTTTCTCCATCACAATAAATTCAAGCTTCGTTTTTGGAATACCAAAACGTGCATCATTTTCAGGAAAAGGTTTCTTTTCACCAGTATCAACATAACCATGTTTTTTATACCAGTTTATTAATTCTGTTCTTTGAGAAATTACTGTCATAAAAATGGCAGTACAGTTTCTTTTTTGCGCTTCATCTTCTGATGCCTTTAATAAAATTTTTCCAATGCCTTTATTTTGTAATTGCGGTGAAACAGTAAGCATGCCCAGATAAAGTTTCTTGTTTTCTTTTTTCAAATACACACAACCCAACAATTTTCCATCTTCTTCATATTTTAAAAAACATGCATCATTACTTCCAATCATTTCTTTCAATGCTTCATCATCTGTGCGAATACCGCCTAATAAATCTGCTTCTGTTGTCCATCCTTGTTTGGAGCTTTCACCGCGATATGCGCTATTCACTAAAACATTTAATGCCGGAATATCTTTTTCAGTTGCAAGTGTAACCATGTAATATTGTATTAGCTAAATAATTGCCTGCAATAATAAAAATAATTAAATGAGTACAACAAAACTTAACCGCTCATTGGGTTTGAGATTAGTCGTAGTTATTGTAATTGGAAATATTATTGGTTCCGGCGTGTATAAAAAAGTTGCACCGATGACTGCAGAGTTGCATTCATCAGGATGGGTGTTGATATGCTGGGTGCTCGCGGGCATAATCAGTTTGTTTGGTGCGTTATGTAATGCTGAAGTTGCGGGTTTGTTGGCAGAAACCGGTGGTGAGTATGTGTACTATCAAAAAATCTACAACAAGTTTTTTGCTTTTTTATTTGGATGGAGTTTGTTTGCTGTTATTCAAACTGCGGCTATTTCTGCACTGGCGTATGTGTTTGCAGAATCATTAAACAGCGTTGTTCATTTGCCGCAAATTTTATTGTCGTGGAAAGATGTAAGTGTTGGCGGTATATTTTATCCTTTTGCAGATTTGAATGTGAAGCTCGTTGCTATCGTTCTCATCATTTTACTAACATGGGTAAATACGCGCGGTATTAAAACAGGTGCTGGTTTTAGCATGGCAATTTTAATATTGGTTTTTGCAAGTATATTTTTAATTATTGCATTCGGGTTAACCAGCAATGCTGCGCATTTTTCTAATATAAAAATGCAAACAACAAACAACACGCCCGTAACTTTTAGTGCAGTATTTACAGCAATGCTTGCAGCATTCTGGGCTTACCAGGGATGGGCATCGGTTGGTTATGTGGGTGGCGAAATAAAAGATGCAAAACGAAATCTACCCAAAGGAATTGTGATTGGAATTTTCACCATTATCGCTTTATATCTTTTGGTAAATACAACTTATCTTTCTTTATTATCTATTCCCCAACTGGAGGATGTAAACAGCGCCGGTAATAAAATTGCTGCTATTGAAGCAGTAAAAAGTTTCTGGGGAGATAATGGTGTACTGTTCATATCAGTGCTGATTTTTGTTACAACAGTAGGCTGTTGTAATGCGACTATTCTTTCAAGCTGCCGCACTTATTATGCTATGGCAAGTGAAGGATTGTTTTTTAAAAGCGTTTCAAAACTCAACAATAAACAAGCGCCAGTAAATTCATTGTTGTATCAATGCGTATGGGCTTGCATACTTGTGTTATCAGGAACGTTCGACCAGTTAACAGACATGATAATTTTTGCTGTGTTTATTTATTATGGTGCAACAACATTAGGCGTATTCATTCTTCGTAAAAAAATGCCTGATTCACCAAGACCGTATAAAGTTTGGGGTTATCCCATCGTGCCCGCAATTGTTGTAATTTTTTGTGCAGTGCTAATTGTAAACACGGTTTTCAGTCGTCCGCGTGAAGCAGCCATCGGAGCTGCATTAATGCTTACAGGTGTGCCGATGTATTTTATATTCAGAAGAAATAAAACAAAAAAAAATTAATTTAAATAAAAAACGCTTCAATCTTTATATTGTTGATTTATCATTTCAATTATCTTTTTGCTTTCATCAATAATACCATGATAACGCTCCATCGCTTCTTGGCCAAATCCTCCAAACAATAAATAATTCTGCATTTCAGGCATCTCAACAACCTGCTGAAAGTTGTTTGTGTTATCAACATTGTATCGCATATTCTTTGAAAGAAATGGTAATAGCTGTTGCGTTTTAAAATTTGTTATGTAAGATGTAGTAAGCTTTAGAGAAGCGATCCTGTTTTGATATAAATCGAGAATAAGATTTTGCAAAGAATCATTTTCAATAACATTAAATTGACCGCTGCTTTTTAACGCTTCAAAGCGATTATTGTTGGGAATAAATTCAGTTGTATTGGTAAGTGTATTTTCATACTCGATTGCGGAATCCCGGTTTAAAGCAATTTTATGCATGCCGGCGTTGCGCAGGTAATGCCATCCTTTATATAAATCATGATATGTAGCACTGTCTGACTGCAGTTGCTGAATGTCATTCTGCAAATCAACGCGCAACCCTAACAAAAATTTTTTTTCGATTGATCTTTCATGAACATTCTCGCGCCATCTTTCTACCATTAATGATAATGTTATACCAAAAACAATGATGGCAACATCAATTAATATATCGCCAAGTTTTTCTTTCCAGTTTTTGCCCGGCGCTTTAATCGTATTTACAATTGCCTTGCTGTGTTTATTAAAATCATGTTCCGGCATGCAGCTAATTTAAGATTGCAAAAATGCAGAAACAATGCTTACAAAATTCAATTACTGCCAACTGAATTGCACATCATCAATGCCTGTTGAAGCACGGCTACCACTGCCGGTAGTTGCGCTCAATGTGGTAATGCGAACCCAAACTTTTCCGCTTTGATTATCCAATGCATTTCCAAAATTTACTGTTACAGGTGTGCTGGTAAAAGTCCCATTCGTTGTTATGGTTGTTGGTGATGTTGTAACAGGCGTAAATGTTGTTGGATTATCACCCGTTGCATAATCAACCTGCCATGTAGTTGTTCTTCCAACACCATCGGCTAACGATTGCAATAAAAAGTTTAGTGAGAGATTTGTTTTACCTGATGTGTTATTCAATTCAAAAACAAAAGCAGCGCCAGGATCATAGCCCGTTGCGCCGGTTTGTTTAACACCAAGACATCTGTTGGTTGATGCGTTTTGTGCTGTTGCATCACTCGACGCAGATAAGCTGGTTGCACTTGCATAATTTTTAAAACCCGATGAAGTATTACTCCAGGAAGATTGTGTTGCGATGAATGGTCCATCTGTTCCACTTGAGGTTGATGAAGATGATATTTTAACCAGCACACCTTTTGGTAAACCTGTAGCAAGATTATCAAAATTTAAAGTGAATGGAGATGTGTTTAATTCAATTCCGTCACCTGAATTTCCGGCGCTTGATGTTACATCATTTGTGTTTCGAATTAAAAATTCTTTTGAAGTGCCGAATGATTTTGCATAACCAATCCAATCACTAACATCAGTTGGCAAATTATCATTTGCAAATAATGCTGTTGTTGAAGTGAAAAGAGAAATATTTCCTGAGCCATCTGATAAAACATTGCTGCCAGAATACGTTGCATTACCACTTGCCTTTGCATTTACAACCTTCACCAATGTATATTCAATGTTAGTTATGTTATCATTAATTTGTGAGATGGAAAGTTCCTGCGGAATAACCGTTTTGCCAGTTGCAACTGGTGTTGGTTTTATGGTGCCGGATGTTGTTTTAATTTCTAATGAACCATTATAATTCTGCAACGAATCACCGGTAACATCCAACACAATTGAATCACCAATATTATAAGTTATCGTTCCGCCGAAATAAACAGAAATGCCTGCATTTCCATCCTGCAAAATCACAGAGCCTGATGAAATATTTTTGTTTGCTGCATCTGAAATAACAATGCCACCAATTTTATAAGCACCAATTTTTATATCACTTCCATTATACATACTTCGAATATTGGCGATGGAAGTTTGTACAGCCGGTCCGCCATTGCAACGCGTACCATTGAATTGCACATCATTTGTATCGCGTATGTAAAGTTGTTTGCTTGTATTGTAAACCGAATAAATGGCAGTGATGCTTCCATTTCCGTTTGGCAAATTAATTCCGGCAAAAGATGCAAAGCCACTTGTTCTTAATGTGATGGTTTTGTTTGAACAATTTTTTAGCGTATAACTCACTGCATTTTTTGAAGCAGAAGTATCTGCATAAATTTTCGCTGTATCAGCATCACTAAATTCAAAATCGCTTAATTGAATAAGCATGTTTTGATATGCATCGTTCAGATCTGAAATATCTACAACTTTTGGCGCAACAGGATTGCCAAAATTTCCTTTGATAATAAAATTATCTTTTATTGAAGTTGCGATCGGTGTTACGGCGCCCGTAACATCTTTGCTGCCGCCGAGTTCAATCAATTTATTGTCATCATACAAAATCAATCCATTCAGTTTTATAAAAACAGTTCTTCCTTCAGGATAAGAAGTATATAAATTATAATCATCAATGTTTACTGCAATCCCTGCAGTTGAATCTTCAATAATTATTTGTTTATAAAAATTTCCTGAAGAATCGTTTGCAACTACAACACCTTCAATAATATCATCGGTAGAAATTATTTCACTGCTTCCCGTTGTATGCATTGCTTTTAATTCAGCAATAGATAATGTTGGTTTTAAGTCCGGCGCAATGTAAGCTGGCGGCGCATCAAATTTTTTGTTGCAGCAAATTATCAGGGTGCATGATGCAGCAATAAGAATAGTTTTAGTTGAGTTCATGGTGAAAATTTTTGGGTTAAAAACGAATTGCAATACTTGCGAAATAGTTTATGCCATAAGCGTAATAATATTTTGGCGGAAATTTATTTATGTCTGATGTTGAGTAATCGAAGCGCAGTTGCTCGTAGCCTCCGGAAATAATATTTTGATTGTTGAGCAAATTATTTACGCCGGCATACATAACAAGATAAACATGTTGCTTATTCATTCCCGAACCAACATAAATATGTTTCAATCGCCACGAATAACCAGCGAAAGCATCAACAGTATATTGCGCGTCTAATTTTTGTTGAGCTAAAACACTATTCCATGCATCGCTTCCTTCTTTTAAATTTTCGGTTGCAAGTTCTGTACGGCGAACAGGATTAAAATCAAGCCACATATTATCAAAATAGTTTCCGGTTAAACTAATGAACCAATATTTTGGTGAACGATAACTAACAGAAAAACTATAAGCATTTTGCGGCGTAGAAGGAATTCTGTAATTGTCTGTATAAACCGTTTGAACATTTAGAATTTGCGCTGTGTTATCAACCGTTGTCACTGCTTTCTGTCGACCATCATAATAATATCTGCCAACTGCAGCAACTGCATCAACCGTAACATTGCGAAGAATATTTGCTTCAACACCAAACTCGCCGCCAAAATATAATTTGCTGATGTTGCTTAACGCATAGTTTACAAAATCCTGGTAATCGTCGTGATAAAACGTGAGCACATTAAAACCATGTTTTGTTTGTGTGTAATAACCGATGAGATGAATTTTTAATCGCGGCGCATTTAATAAATAGCCGCCTTCTATCGTTTGAACATTTTCGCTACGTAAACTATCCTGCACAAAATCTCTTGTGCGTGGTGAGATGTATGCATCTTCATAATAAGGTGGTCGCGACAGCAAAGCACCATTCACATACAAATAATTTCTTCCATTGATTTTATACGTGATGCCGCCTTTCAATCCATAATTATAAAAAAGATTGGGCGCTGATTTGCCGAAAGAATTATCAGGAAATAATCCATTTTTTACATTGCCGATTCTGCGAAAAATAGTTTGCGAGCCTTCAGCAGCTATAAAAAAATCGACATGTGGAAAATTGAAAACAAGCTGCGACCAAACATCTGCTTTATTAATATTGATATCATAATTGTAGCCGTATTTATCGCCATCTTTTACAATGCGGTTTGGATGATATAAATCGTTTTGATACGCGTTGCTATTGTTTGGATAATCACGCAATGCAAACTGGTTTACATCCACCCAAAAAGAACCACCAAGTAAATCTTCTATTCTTTGAAAATAATTATTGCGTGCGTACTGATAACTTTCGCCGGCAGTAAAATCTATATGATTACTTAATCGTGAATTTATTACCGAATTAAAATTTATGATTTTGCTGTTGGTTACTCTTTCGCCCAAAATATAATAAGAACGACTTCCTGTTATTGTGTTGCCTGCTATTCCATTCGCATTATAAATAGCCGAATTATTTTCGCGATTAATGTTGTAAAGATTATTCCAGTTTATTTGTCTTGAAGATTCGTTGTTCAATAAATTTTGTTCTATTAATTTTTGTTGTGTTGGATCATCATTAAAATAACTTGGCAGGTAGCGATAATAATCCGGTCGCGGATCCGGTGCATTAAACCAATCTAAACCGGAATAAGAACGTTCACCAAATAAATAACTCGCAGATGTAGTTATATCTGTTTTGTTGTTGATACGATAATCGTGCATAAGCATTATTACAGGCTGATTCGATTTGCTCACATTCGCATTTCTTTTCTTTCCGTTTTGATAACCCCAATCAGGATTATAATAACGCGAGCCTGACAGTTGCATCATCTCTATTGTTGCTGCACCTTGTCTTGCACTTTCTGTTGGTGCTGCAAATGCAACCAGTGAAACAGTTTGGTTCTGTCCAAATTTTTTATCTACCGCAAAGAACCAACTCCATCCATTATAAAAAGTGCCCGGCACATAACCTTCATCCGCATATCTCCTGCTGCCTGAAAAAGTAAATGCCCAACCTTTTTTATTTATGCCTGTGTTATGTGTAAATGAAAATTTATGTTGATACGAGCGATTAGAATAAGCATAACCAAAAATTGTTTGCGGCTTTTGTTTGCTTGCACGAACATCAATATTTGTTGTGCTACCAATATCGCCGAAAGCAAAAGTGTTGTAGCGCACACCAATATTTACATCGCGGCTTCTGAATACATCATTCAAACCGCTCCATAAACCAAATGGCGTATAACCGTTATCCAGGTTATCCATTGGAATATTGTTGATGTACATGCTTGCATAATCTGAACTGTAACCACGGATCTTAAAATGTATTACACTGAAATTAAAACTGGCTGCATTAAAAAAAGGATCTCTGCCGGCAGTTAACAATGATGAAACGCTTTGCGTGCCGGCATCGCTCAAAGCATTATCATCTAAAGCAATAGTTGGAATATCATCAAGTAAATTGTTTTTTAAATCTTCAATTAACGATGAATCTGTTTTAGGAATACTATCATTAGTATTTTGTTGTGCATCGCAATAATCAATTGCAGTTAGCAGTAGAAGCAGCAGCAAGGGTTTCATATGGCTTTAGTTGAAAAGTTGGTATTCCAAATATAAAAAAATTGAAACGTAATTTCCAATTTTTTGTAGCTTTCATTTATGAAAACCCTGCAACTCGCCCTTTACCTTATTTTATTTTTTTCCCATTCAATTGCACAGAAAGAAGAATACAAATCTGCAATTGTTGCCTTTTATAATCTTGAAAATTTTTATGACACAGTAGATAATCCTAAAGTAGATGATGAAGAGTTTTTACCCAACGGGCCAAAGAATTATAACAGTAAAATTTATTGGACGAAGGTTGAACACCTTGCTACGGTTATTTCACAAATAGGTACAGATATAAATGGAGATGGACCCGCCTTATTAGGTGTTGCAGAAATAGAAAATGACACCGTATTAAACGATCTTATTCATCACCCTTTACTGCAGAAAAGAAATTATTCTTTCGTGCATTATGACTCGAGAGATTTTCGCGGTATTGATGTTGCGCTTATTTATAGTACAAAATATTTTAAAGTACTTGATAGCCGAAAGTTGTTTGTGTTTATTCCAAACGGAACCAAGCAGGCATTTTATACAAGAGATGTTTTATGGGTAAAAGGTTTGCTGGCAGGCGATACCGTGAATGTTTTTGTGAATCACTGGCCAAGCCGTGTTGGCGGTGAACAAAGAAGTGCTCCAGCACGAGCTGCTGCTGCAATGGTTGATAAAAATTTTATTGATTCGATTGAAAAAATAAACATCAATGCAAAAATTATTGTTATGGGCGATTTAAACGACGATCCTGTTAGCCCCAGCATTACCAAAGTTTTAGGCGCAAAAGGAAATATAGAAAAGATAAGACCAGGTGAACTATATAATCCATGGATCGACCTGTATAAAAAAGGTATTGGCACACTTGCTTACCAGGATGCATGGGGATTGTTTGACCAGATCATGATAAATTATGCGTGGCTCGATAAAAGCCAACCCGGATTTTTTTATTACCAGCCACATATATTTAATAAAGTATTCATGATAGAAAATATAGGAAGATATAAAGGCTATCCCATGCGCACCTGGGATGGGAATACTTATCGCGGTGGTTACAGTGATCATTTTCCTACATATATAATTTTGCTCAGAAAATTTTAAGCAGCTTATTACGTTTTTAAATTAATTCGCTTAAAAAAGCAGTATTGTTGGAAAAGAAATTAAAAAAGTACATATTTGCCATAATAACTCATCATTTTTATCGTCTTAATATCTTCTATCGAATAAAATTTACCCTTCGCTGATACATAGAATGAAAAATTTTCGTCAAATCGTCAGCAAACCAAAATGAATAAAATAAAAATGATGCGAAAAAACTTACTTGCAATCACATTTGTGCTTATTGCCTTTTATAACCTTACTTCAACTGCTAATGCTCAGCAAGCGATTAATATTGTAACAACGGCTGTACCTTTTTTGCGTATTTCGCCTGATGCGCGTTCTGGTGGCATGGGTGACGCCGGAATTGCGATAAGCCCGGATGCTAACTCCGGTTTTTGGGATTTGGCTAAAACACCTTTTGCAACGCAAACAGATGCAATAGGAGCAACATATACGCCATGGTTAAAAGATATTGCTTCAGATGTTTACCTGGCTACACTTTCTGGTTATCATAAATTGGATGACGACCAGGCTTTTTCTGCAAGCCTCCGTTATTTTAATTTAGGACAGATTCAATTCACAGATTACAATGGCGGTTTGCAAGGCACGGGTCGCCCGCACGAGTTTGCTTTTGATCTGGGTTATTCAAGAAAAATTTCAAGCAACTTAGGTATTGGTGTTGCATTGCGATATGTAAACTCCGCGCTCGCAAATGGTGCAGTAAATAATAATGGTGTTACATACAAAGCAGGAAATACCATTGCAGCCGATCTTTCTTTGTATGGAAACAATACAAGCGATGATGGCTCTGGTTTAACGTATGGCGTTACGCTAAGTAATCTCGGTGGTAAAATCGGCTATACTGATAATGCCTTATCAAAAGATTTTATTCCGGCTAACCTTGGTGCAGGCATTGGTTATACATGGGTTTTCCAGGAAGAAAATAAATTCTCTCTTGATCTTGATGTAAATAAATTATTAGTGCCATCTCCTCCTGAGTATAATCCTGATGACACTTCAGGCTTTCAACAACAGTTAGACGATTACCATAATCAAAGTGTATTTAGCAGTTGGTTTAAATCATTTAGTAATAAAGCAATTTCTGCTTCATTTGGCGCAGAATATACTTACAATGATCAGTTCTCTTTGCGTGCAGGTTATTATAAAGAAACAAAAGAAATGGGCAACCGCAGTTTCTTTACGGCAGGTGTTGGATTAACCTATAACATATTTCAATTTAATTTTTCTTACCTCGCGCCTTCCGGAAGCGGAATAACAAGAAACCCGCTTTCAAATACGTTGCGGTTTGGAATTATATTCAATCTCGGTACACCACAGGAATAATTTTAAAAACATTATTATAAAGCGAAGGCAATTACCTTCGCTTTTTTATTTAATATGAACTTACGTATTGGTTTTGGTATCGATTTTCATCAATTGATTGAAGACAGAAATTTATGGCTTGGCGGCGTTTTAATTCCGCATACAAAAGGTGCATTAGGTCATAGTGATGCAGATGTTTTGTTACACGCTATTTGCGATGCCATGTTAGGTGCTGCCTGTTTGGGAGATATAGGCGAACATTTTCCTGACACATCTGCTGATTATAAAAATATTGACAGCAAAATTTTATTGAGCAGAACGAATGACATCATTAAAAAAGAAAATTACCAGCTCATTAATATTGACAGTACGCTTTGTTTGCAACAACCGAAAATAAAACCCTACGTAAAGCAAATGCAAACCGTAATTGCAAAAATTGTTGGCTTGGATGAAAACGCTGTTTCAATTAAAGCAACTACCACTGAAAAATTAGGTTTTGTAGGAAGAGAAGAAGGCGTTGTTGCTTATGCAACGGTTCTTCTTGAAAAAATAATCGCATAAAAAATTTCCTTGGAAACAGTTTCAATACAAATAGTAAATAACTCAACGAATACTTTGCCCGCGTATGAAACAAATGGTTCTGCAGGCATGGATATTCGCGCTAATCTTGAAGAGCCTGTTAAATTAAAGCCGCTGCAGCGAACATTAATTTCAACTGGCTTGTTTATTGAATTACCACATGGTTACGAAGCGCAGATAAGACCGCGCAGCGGTTTGGCAATTAAACACGGTATAACTTGTCTTAATTCGCCGGGAACGATTGACAGCGATTATCGCGGTGAAATAAAAGTTATTCTTATCAACCTTTCGGATGAGGAACATATAATTCAACACGGCGATCGCATAGCACAGATGATCATTCATCAAACCATAAAAGCAGATTGGATAGAAGTTAAAGTTTTAAATGAATCTAAACGCGGCGCGGGAGGCTTTGGTCACACAGGAAATAAATAAGATGAAGAAAATAATTTTATCAATATTAATAACCAGTTTAATTTTTGGTTGTCATTCTACAAGAGTGGCGCAGCATGCAGTTCCCGCAAAGCCTGTAACTACACAATCACCTGCGGAAACATTAAAACCTGTTGATTCAACAGAAATCATAAAAGATTCTCTTACCGGTTTATTAAACATGCCGGCAAACTTTACTACTTTTTATGGCAAAGCAAAAGCAGATTTTAGTTCAGACCAGGCTTCCGGCAATGCAACAGTTTACATTCATATGCAAAAAGACAGCGCGATATGGATATCAGTTACAGGCCCACTAAACATAGAAGGCGCAAGGGTTTTAATAACCCCCGACAGCATAAAAATTATTAATAAACTTGACGGCACAGCGCAATTAAGCAGCATAAAACATTTGCAGCAAATAACAAGATTGCCTTTTGATTTTAATGATTTTCAAAACGTGATTCTTGGTAAACCTTCTGTTACAGATAATGCATCCTTGAACTTTGATATTAAACCCGACTCCATAAAAGTTTCGGCGCAGCAATCTTTTATCAATTACATTTTTTCCTTTACAAGAAATAATTTTATGCTTGGCGAAAGCAGGTATATTACAAACAGCAACGGTAATGCAATTGATGCAAATATTTTTTACAATAACTATCAAAACATAAACGGAATTAATTTTTCTACCAACAGAGATATTGCTGTAACAGGTACTTCGCCCATGAAATTAGAACTGAATTTTAAAGACTATAATTTTAATCAGCCACAAAGTTTTCCGTTTACAATTTCTAAAAATTATACCATCAAATACGAATAAGTAATTTGATGCGTTAATTTAGCATCAACTGCAAACTATATCTTCATGCTAAAAAAATGGCTCTTTGTTTTTTTCTGTTTGATAAATATTGCTGCGTTTGCACAAAACGGCGATACAAAAGAAGAGATAAAAGCAAAGCAGGAACAATTGCAAAAAGAAATTGATGATCTGAATGCAACCCTCAATCAAATAAGATCAAACAAAAAACAATCGCTTGGTCAGCTTGCTTTAGTACAGCGAAAAATTGCAGCGCGCATGCAGCTTATTAATACTATTAATAAAGACATGCATCGGCTTGATGATAACATTTATTTAGATCAATTGCAGATAAATCATTTAAAACTGCAGTTAGATACGCTAAAACAGAACTACGCAAAAAGTCTTGTATTTGCTTATAAGAACCGCAGCAATTACGACTATCTGAATTTTATTTTTTCCGCAACAACATTTAATGATGCTATAAAAAGGATCGCTTATTTAAGAAGTTATAAGCAGTACAGGGAAACGCAGGTAAGCACCATTCAAAAAACGCAGGACCTTATTGCTGGTAAAATAAATGTGCTGAATTCTAACAAAGTTGAAAAACGCACAGCATTATCAGATCAAAGCAAACAGTTAGATGTTTTGCAGGATGATAAAAAAGAACAGAGCCAGGTAGTAGCGCAATTAAAAGGCAGAGAATCTGAAATAGCTTCTCAAATAAAAGCACGGCAAAGAAGCGCGCAGAAATTAAAAAGCGCTTTGCAGGTTATCATCAACCGCGAAATTGCAGACGCAAAGAGAAAAGCCGCCGAAGAAGCAAAACAAAGAGCATTGGAAGCACAAAAAAATGCTGCCGCCAATAATGCGTCTGCAGCAAACGATGTGGCAAAAAATGATGCCAGCTCAAATGCTAACGCCGGCAACAATGCTAGCACAACCACAACAAGCACCCGCAGTTACAGCCCGCTTGAATCTACACCGGAAGACAAAACCGAGTCTATCAATTTTGAAACACATCATGGCAGTTTGCCGTGGCCGGTGAACTCAGGTTTTGTAAGTATACATTTTGGTGCGTATGAAATTCCCGGCACAAGTTTAAAAGGTAACAGCGATGGTATCACTATTTCAGTGCCCGCAGGTTCAACGGTGAAATCTGTTGCCAACGGAGAAGTTTCTGCCGTATTTGATGTAGATGGGCATTCTGCTGTTGTAGTAAGACATGGAAAATACTTTACTTCTTACAGCAACTTATCCAATGTGCAGGTTAGCAAAGGCAGCGAAGTACAGGCAGGAACGGTGTTGGGTAAAGCAGATGTTGGTCAGTCAGGCGATGGCGAAACAGGCTTTACAGTAAGCAGCGGAACCGGTTTTTTAAATCCGGAAAGCTGGTTGCGTTCGAAGTAATCACGCCAATTTTTCCAAAATTTCCATATTTAAGACGAAATCATCTAAAGCGTGACTTGAAATCACGTGGAAATGGACTTCAGACAGAAGGAAATGAAGTGAACGAAGTAGCGGAAGCCATTCAGTAAGTAGCTGAAGCCTCGAACGAAGGTGCGGAAGCCCGAAAATCTCCTCCGGAGATTCCTGTTTATACAAAAACGCATCAATCAAAAACGCTCCGCTAGGAGCGAGCTGTTTTATCAGGAGACTCCGACGGAGTCTATGGGGCAAAACCATTTCAATTTCTATAATCAGGATGCTTCTTCGAAGCAAGTAATTAATAAGCTTTATGGATAATTATAATCTCCTCCGGAGATATCTGTTTATAGAAAAAAATATAAGGTTAATCCGCTCCGTTAGAAGCGTCCAGTCTGAACAGAAACCTCCAAATGGCGTCCTGTTTACAAACCAGTCAGGAAGCTTCTTCGAAGCAATAGTTAAAGACTCAAATTTTATTTTTTCGCATCAGCTTAAATAAAAAAACCACTTTATAATTAAAGTGGTTTTTGTTTTTATAATGATGTTGTTTGATTAGAACCAGCTACCCACAAAGGCTTTATTTGTTGTTTTAGCATCCACCTTTCTTCTTCTTCTTGCAACTTTTCGTGCATGCACAACCGATGTAACAATTATCAATGGTATAAACAAAAATGTTAGTGGCGGAATGCCCATGATGCTTATCCATTTTCCGCCATACATTCTACGCATCGGTCGTCTTAATCTTTCAGCAATTAAATACATGCTCGGTACAATTACCAGCGTCATAAAGAAAGCGAATGCCAATCCAAAAATAATCGTCCAGGCAAGCGGTTTCCAGAACACGGTATTATCACCACCAAAATAAATATGCGGATTAAGATCTGAAAACATGGTAACGAAGTTGATGTTGAAACCAACTGCCAATGGTATCAATGCAAGTATTGCAGCCAAAGCAGTAAGCAATACAGGAATGATACGGGTTTTACCAGCCTGCACCACCGCTTCTCTTGTTTTTAAACCACGACCACGCAACTCATCGGCAAATTCAATTACAAGGATTCCATTTTTTACAACAATACCGGCAAGACCAACTATACCAAGCCCCGTCATAACAACGCTCACAGACATGCCCGTTATTCCAAAACCCAGCAGCACACCAATTATGCTAAACACAATTTCAGTAAGTATAATTATTGGTTTGCTTACAGCATTAAATTGTAACACGAGCACCAATAAAATAAGCATTAAAGCAATTAGCAAAGCCTGCCCGAGAAATGCACCGGTTTCTGCCTGCTGCTCACTTTCACCACCGGCTTGCGCAATGGTAACATCGTCTGGTTTGTTTTTAAATTTTTGCAAGTCGCTTGCAAGCTTCTGGTTAACGGTAGTTGCTGTATAACCAGACAATAAATTT
>DASZUY010000023.1:0-15677 GCA_035547495.1 Parafilimonas sp.
TGTTTGCCGCAAAAAATAGAAACTTTTATAACTTAGTTAAATGTGTCGCGTTTAGAATATTATTTATGAAACGATTTACGGTAAAACTTTTCGCTTTAATTTTTGCTTTCAGCATAATTACATTTTCTAATTACGCACAAAGCGATAGTTTTTATAAAGAACAATTTCGTCCGCAGGTTCATTTCTCGCCAAAACAACATTGGACGAATGATCCAAACGGTATGGTGTACTACAATGGCATCTATCATTTGTTCTTTCAATACTATCCTGAAAGTTCTGTTTGGGGACCGATGCACTGGGGACATGCAACGAGTACGGATTTAATTCACTGGCAACAGCAGCCAATTGCATTATATCCTGATACTTTAGGCTACATTTTTTCCGGCAGCGCTGTTGTTGATAAAAACAATACATCAGGTTTTGGAAAGCATGGCGAGCCGCCGTTGGTTGCAATATTTACGCAACATGATCCTGTTGGAGAAAAAGCGGGAAAAAATAATTTTCAAAATCAAAGTATTGCATACAGTAATGATAACGGAAAAACATGGATAAAATATGCGCATAATCCTGTTTTAAAAAATCCGGGCATCACAGATTTTCGTGATCCGAAAGTAATGTGGTATGAACCGGAGAGAAAATGGGTAATGACGCTTGCAACAAAGGATCATATCACATTTTATTCTTCGCCCGATTTAAAAACATGGACGAAAGAAAGTGAATTTGGAAAAACCATTGGTGCACATGGCGGCGTTTGGGAATGTCCTGATTTATTTACGCTTGATGACAATGGAAAAAAGGTTTGGGTATTGATTGTAAATATAAATCCCGGTGGCCCAAATAAAGGATCAGCTACGCAATATTTTCTTGGAGATTTTAATGGAAAAACTTTTGAAGTAAAAGATACAACAACGAGATGGATTGATTACGGTCCGGATGAATATGCAGGCATAACATGGAGTAACACCGGCGACAGAAAAATATTTTTAGGATGGATGAGTAACTGGTTATATGCAAACGTTGTTCCTACAACCATTTGGCGCAATGCAATGACGATACCTCGTGAACTAAAATTGAAAGATGAAGGCAACGAAGTTTATGTTACTTCCGAACCTGTTAAAGAATTAAGTGCAATCGAATCAAAACCTGTTGTTTTTAAAAATATACCTGTTGATAATGATTTTGATCTCTCTTCAAAAATCAATGCATTACAGTTGCCATGTAAGTTAGATATTGATTTAAGCAAAGCGAATGATTTTTCTATAATGCTTTCAAATGATGCAGGAGAAGAAGTTGTGATCGGATATGATAAACAAAAGAATCAATATTTCATCGACAGAACACAATCCGGCAATACTGATTTCAATAAAGAATTTGCGGCGAAACATTTTGCGCCACGTTTTAGTAACACCGGTAAAATAAATGTTTCATTAATTATTGATGTGAGCTCTGTTGAATTATTTGCTGATGATGGTTTATCTGTAATGACTGAATTATTTTTTCCTTCAAAGTTATACAATCATATCAGCATTCAATCAAAAGAAAATACAATGGATGCTTTAAAATATACTGCACTGAAAGGTATTTGGAATAGCAAATAAAAAACCCCTGCGTTAACAGAGGTTGTGCCCACGAAAGGAATCGAACCTTCACTCCCTTGCGAGAACCAGATTTTGAGTCTGGCGCGTCTACCAATTCCGCCACATGGGCTTAAAAAAGGAGTGCAATAATACGTTGTGTTATTATTTCAGCCAAACAAACCTATTGACAACATTTCTTTTTCGGGAAAAATATATTGCGCAGTATCTTAAAAAATTTTTTCATCTTTTGTAAACAATTCAAAGTTATGCCATGAAGCTTTATTGAATTACATTTACCGCGATTTAAACAAATCTTTAGTGTAAATTAATGGTTCCGTTTTTGAGCGGATAATCTAAAATAAAAATATGCAACAAGTAAAACAAGGCGACACAGTAAAAGTGCATTATCATGGAAAGCTAACCGATGGAACAGTTTTCGACAGCAGCGAAGGTCGCCAGCCACTTGAGTTTGAAGTGGGCAGCGGAAGAGTGATAAAGGGATTCGATGAAGGCGTGAAGGGAATGTCTGTTGGAGAGAAAAAAACGATTTCAATTCCGGCAGATGATGCGTATGGTCCGCATCAGAAAGAAATGATCATATCTTTTGAAAGAAAAAATTTTCCGCCGGATATTGAACCTGAAGTTGGAATGACATTAAACATGCACAGTGAAGATGGTAATGCTATACCGGTTGTAATTACAGAAATTACGCCTGATACCATTATGCTCGATGCGAATCATCCGCTTGCAGGCGAAGATTTGATTTTTGATATTGAACTGGTAGATGTAAAAGGCAAGAGCCCGCTGATCATAATGCCTTAAAAGTTTAATCTTAAACGTTTAAAGTTATATGCAGGCATGAAACCTTAAGCATTTCTTCTGTTCAGCCACCAGCCTAGCCATAACCCTGTAAATCCCCATGTTAAGAGATAATCAGTGAGGTGTGCATACAGGTCGAATGTTTTATACCAGATGTATTCGGTGTAACTCGAATGCATAAAAATGATAAGCCCTACAAGAATGGCTGCAATAAAGGTTTTTCCGAAACTGTTTGCGGTGTAACCAGAAATAATCCAGCAGAAAAACAAAACCATCAGGAAATTATTGATAAAATTCTTAACCATGTTCACAGGCATACTTGCGTCATAAGAAGTATGATAATAAACTTGCGCCCATGGTTTTCCTTTTGATTGCGCCTGTTGTTCTTCCATTTCTTTGGATGATGTGCCAAGCGGTGTTGTCGGCATTAAATAACCACCGCTCGAATCAAATTGTGTATTTAGATAAGATAAAATTTCATCTTGTTTTGGTGTATACTGTTGTGCAGCGCGATGCAGGTTTAATACGCCCCATGAAAGAAACTGCAAAAGAAAAATGATGATAGCGCCAACTAAAGCGCCAATAAAGATTTTCATATAGCAAGGTTTTGATAAATGAAAAGTAAGAATTTATTTTTTTATGATGAAACAATTTATTTAAGCTGTTTATTTGTTTTTAGAAATTGATACTATGTTTAAAAATTATCAGCATACAGTTACTGAAAGATTTATGCGTTATGTGCAGATCGACACGCAAAGCGATCCAAACAGTGAAACATATCCCACAACAGAAAAGCAAAAACAGTTAAGCAATTTATTAGCAGAAGAATTAAAGTCAATAGGCTTGCGGGATGCGTATGCTGATGAATATGGTTATGTATATGCAACTATTCCATCAAACACAAATAAAAAGGTTCCTGTTGTTTGTTTTTGCGCGCATGTTGATACAGCGCCTGACTGCAGTGGTTTCAACGTAAAGCCTATACTGCATAAAAATTATGATGGTAATGATATTGTGTTGCCGGATGATTCAACGCAAATTATTTCTCCAAAAGATTATCCTTACCTGAAAGAAAAAAAAGGTGACGATATTATAACTGCAAGCGGATTTACATTGCTTGGCTCCGATGATAAAAGGGGTGTTGCCATAATCATGGATATGGCAAATTATCTTGTAAAAGATCAACATGTAAAACATGGTGAAGTAAAAATTTTATTTACGCCCGATGAAGAAGTTGGCAAAGGCACAACAAAAGTTGATTTAAAAAAACTGAAGGCAGATTTTGCTTACACATTAGATGGTGGTGAAGCAGGTTCTTTTGAAGATGAAACTTTCAGCGCAGATGGCGTGCGTATAACAATTCATGGTGTGATTGCGCATCCCGGTTATGCGAAAGATAAATTGGTGAATGCAATAAAGATTGCCGGAGAAATTGTTGCTGCATTACCTGCAAAAGAATGGAGCCCTGAAACAACGGAAAAGCGTGAAGGTTTTGTTCATCCTGTTGCAGTAAATGGCATTGCAGAAAAAGCAACGATTGATTTTATTATCCGCGATTTTGAAACGGCAAATCTTTTAAAGCATGAAGAACGTTTGCAAAGCATTGCAGAAAAAGTTTTACAACATCATCCAAAAGCAACGATGGAATTTAAAGTGACAGAGCAATACCGTAATATGAAAGAAGTGCTTGATAAAAATCCAAAAGTTGCTGACTATGCAAAACAAGCGTATGAACGTGCAGGCTTGAAAATAAATAATACACCTATTCGTGGTGGTACTGATGGAAGTCGTTTAAGTTTTATGGGTTTGCCTTCTCCGAATATTTTTACAGGCATGCAGGCAATACACAGCAAGCATGAATGGATAAGTGTTCAGGATATGCAAAAAGCCGTTGAAGTATTAGTGAACCTGGTACAAGTGTGGGAGGAAAGTTCATAGATCATAGAAGATAGAGCATAGTCTTTTTACGTTTAAATAATTATCTATGAACCAGGCATTGCGTTCATCATTTATAATTTATCATTCTTAATTCATAACTCTTCCTACCTTTCCCAAAAATTAAACGCTTATGAATTTCTTTGCGAATTACTGGTGGCTGTTGATTGTGTTGTTCATTGTTTTCAGCGGGCTTGTTACAGTTAACCAGGCAACGATTGCTGTTATTACCATGTTTGGAAAATACCAACGCATATTAAGACCCGGACTGAATTTTAAAATCCCAATCTTTGAACAAATTTTTCGTCGCATCAGTATACAAAACCGCTCGGTTGAATTAGAATTCCAGGCAGTAACACAAGACCAGGCAAATGTTTATTTTAAAAGTATGTTGTTATACGCGGTAATGAATGCAGATGAAGAGACGATAAAAAAAGTTGCATTTAAATTTATTAGTGATAAAGATTTAATGCAGGCATTAATAAGAACGATTGAAGGAAATATCCGTTCTTATGTGGCAACAAAAAAACAATCTGAAATTTTAGGGTTAAGAAAAGATTTGGTTGAATCTGTAAAAAGCGAAGTAGATCACGTTTTAGAGGAATGGGGTTATCATTTACTTGATCTTCAAATAAACGACATCACTTTCGATAAAGTTATTATGGAAAGCATGAGCCGTGTTGTAGCAAGTAATAATTTAAAAGCAGCCGCAGAAAATGAAGGTCAGGCATTATTAATCACAAAAACCAAAGGTGCAGAGGCAGAAGGTAACGCTATAAAAATTGCAGCAGAAGCTGAACGTGAAGCTGCACGTTTACGTGGTCAGGGCGTAGCATTGTTTAGAGAAGAAGTTGCCAAAGGTATGAGCCAGGCTGCTGAACAAATGAAACAGGCAAACCTTGATACAAACGTTATCTTGTTTAGCATGTGGACAGACGCCATTAAAAATTTCGCTGAGGTAAGTAAAGGGAATATTATGTTTCTTGACGGAAGCACGGAAGGCATGCAGCGCACTATGCAACAACTTATGGGCTTGCTTAAAACAAACGAGCGTCAAAAAACAGATTCAAACTAATTTACCTGTTACCAACTAAAAATATCGAATAAAAATAATTAAATATAGTAACAGGTAAATTTCGCTTAATTAATTTCTCTTGTAAGTCAGCATCCACTCATAAATATTCATACCATTTTCCGTGTAATTAGGATTTGTTGCTGTTGACCATGCATCATGTACATTATTTTGGAAGATGGTCATCTTTGCTTTTATAACGGGTTTATCATTATTAATATCTTTAACCCACGTAGTTGTGTAAGAGCAGGGAACTGTAGGATCGGCATTGTTATGAAATGCCCAAACAGGTAATTGATCTTTTGCGATATAGTCTGCATTCTGCGTAGTGGGTGAAGATGCCCCGCAAATAGGAACAACAGCAGCAACACGCTTGCCGTAATCTGAAGAATAATCCCAGGTTGTACCACCACCCATACTTAACCCGCAAACATATATTCTTGCTGTATCTATCCGGTAAGTTTTAATGGCATAATTAATCATGTCATTAACATCATTTGGTTGTGGCCAATTTTTAAATTGAGGCGTTAACACGATAAACTGGTAAGTAAAATTATTCACCGTAAAATTCGCCGGGAACTTACCCTTTTGTATCAAATGCGGGATCGCAATATTATCTTCCACATCTAAACTTGATTTTGAGCCATTACCCAGTGAACCGGAACCATTCAAAAAAATAATTAACGGAAATCTTTTTTTAGGATGATTGTTGTAATGCGCCGGTAATGCTTCAAGATAACCACCAATGTTTGAATTCACATTGTGCGTGATCGAAGTTTGAACAGGCAATCCCGTTTCAGTATACATTTCACTCACATTTGAAGCAGTAATAGGTATAGTAAACGTATCTTCTTTTTTGCAGGAGTTGGTTAGCGCAATGGCAAACAATGCCAATGCAAAAGTGATTGCTTTCATAAAGTAAAAAGGAATAAAATTTTAAGAATGCGAGAAGTTTGCAAAAACCAGGCTAAAACTCATTTAGGTTAAAAAATTCTACTATCATTTTATTCACTTAGCAATAAATTAACTTACCTGTTTTTTTTATATGTATAACGATTAAAATAGTTGTTGAATACACGTAGCGGAAATTATGTGTGTGTATTGAATAGTCATTAATTTTTGCGACCAGATTAAAAAATTAACCGCACACTTTTTCTTTTGCCTGGCGAGAGGTTATTACCGGGATAATTTCAAAATCCACAAGATCGTTCCAGTTGCTGATCCACCGCTGAAATATTTCTATATCATCAGTTTCCATTAGCTGGTAACAAGTGGATACATCTTCCGATATCCAGCTATTTATATATTTTAAACCTTCGGGCATCAACCTTCCTTTTTGTTCAAATCTTTTGTATACTTCTTCTACTTTTCCTTGCTTATACTTTTCAATCACCATGAATTGCATAATACATAGTATTTAATGAAGTGAGATTTAATAATACTTATTAATTCTTTAGCCGTATCATAAAAATGATCATTCTTGTTTTTTTAAAAAAGGCGAGTTTTCAAGATAGTGTTTAAAGTTATCCGGGTTTTGAATAATGTAGTCATGTTGATGAGTAGTATGTATAAAAAGAATGCGACTTGACTTTAGCATCTCATCTGTTAACTGCGGTTCTTGCACTGAATCTAACGGCAACTGCATTGCATTTAGTTGTTGTATCATGTTTTCTGTTTCATCCAATGTGCCTCCATGATCTGTATAAATATCTATAAACCTGTGATCACTGTTTGCTGTAAGTCATTTAATAAAACTTTCAGTGTTTGCATACAATGCATCGAACAACACAACTTCATTTACGGGCATATTACCATTATCTAAAATATGCGCCATTACCCGATAGGCTCCGCTGTGCCCCATCAGCAAAATATTTCCAGGCTTAGCTTTTTTCGAAATAATTTTTTCTTTTACGAGCTTATTCATCACATCATCTACCAGCATTGAAAAATCATTTGCCTGTTCCAGCTTGCCGCCATAACTGTCCGGTGAATTTTTTGCTGTTTCAGCAAGCACAAGCACTGCATTTACTTTTGATTGTTCAAACTGCCGTGCCAAACCGTATTTTATAATTGCAGAATCAATATTATTATTCCATCCATGAAACCAAAAAATAAGATCAACTGAAGCACCTGCCTTAAAATGTTTGGGAGTTATGATAAGTACCGAACTATCTGAATAATGTTCCGCTGCCGTGTAAAGAATGCTATCATATAAATGTCCTGATGCACGGCCTGTGTCAGGATAAGAAGTGTAACGCGAGGTGATTTTAAAATAGCGCAAATGATCCTGGCAAAAAGAAGTGTTGTACAACACGCATAGCGCGAAAATAAAAATGAACGTTTTAAACATAGCACTGTTGAATGCTGCAATTTAATTAGGAACGGTTTAAGCGAACATCAAAAAATCTCTTCAGCAAAAAAGCAATTAAAAACAAAAAGGCAGTGGTTGATCCTTCTCATTTAAAGAACACAAGAAAACAACAGGTTAACAATCACAAAACAACGATGGAGGATAGAATAGCAATTCAATTTTTTTGATAACCTTACCGCATCATAAGTTTATCATCCAACAGTTTTATAGTCATGTGAGAATTATAGCCAACCATATAATGCTCGAGTTGTTTTAATATATTCAGTGATATAAATAACCACAGTAATCCTGTTATATATCCAACGGCAACATCACTGGCATAATGCACACGCAAATACACGCGGCTAAAACCAATCAGTTGAACAAATATGCATAGCGAAATAATAAGCGACCATTTCAACGGTTTTTGTTTTATTGTTTGTGCGATGATATAAATAAGCAATCCGTAAAACGTAACACTCATAATTGCATGACCGCTCGGAAAGCTTAAACCTTTTGCTGCTTTAGCGGATAGGATGGTCGTTTTCTTTGGAAAAGATTTTTTAATATAAACATTAATGCAAGGCTGCTGATGGCAACAGAAGCAACACGTATAGAAAACCACGAGCGCTTACTTACAATCAAAAAATATAGAATTAAAAAAACGTTGGCGGGAATAAAAAAGGTATGCGTTCCAAAGAAAGTGAAAAACGACATAATCTTTATACTTTTTTCATTCGTATGCGCTTTAATTAATTTAAATATTTGCAGATCCTTTTTTTTATACTTACGCACATGCGGACGAATTAAAAAGATAATGCCTGAAAAAACGCTTGCAAATAATACAAGGTTTGTAATTACTTCTGCTGATACAAAACCGGCGCCTGTCCAAAAAGGTATTTTCTTTTTTCGCATCTCTTTAAAAAAACAAAGAGCATGCAAGTTTTAGTTCCGAGATATTTCTACCGCGTTGTTGCCCATGCAAGCCCATCCGGACCACCGCCAACATCAATCTTATTTATTACTGCTAATGTTTTAAGATCAATAACCGTAACGTAATTATCAGGTGTACATGCCACATACACTTTTGCACCATCTGGCTGCATTAAAATGCCTGCTGCACCGTTGCCAATATTTATTTGTTTGATGAGGCTGCGTGTCTTTGCATCATACACGGTGAGGTTTCCGGAGCCGAGACTTGATATAAAAACCATCTTACCATCTGTGGTAAACTTTAAACGGTTAGCACCATGCACATTTGCATCAATGGTTTGTTCCAGTTGTTTTGTTGCAAGATTGATGATATAAATTTTTCCATCTTCTGCAGAGGCTGTCCACAATTCTGTGCTGTCAGGCGATACATCAAATCCTTCACAACCGTTTGAAACATTTATTAAAATTTGTTCCCAGTTTTCATGTGCCTGCATAGGTGGTGGCGGCATTTTATTTTGTGAAGGCGACGGCATGTTTGGCATATTTCGCGGCGGCGCAAAATGCATTAATGTATCTTGTAAAATGCTTACAGTTCCTGAAGCAACATTAGTAGTATAAATTTTTTTTGCATTGTTCGTTACATAGATCATATGCGTTCTGTCTTGTCCTGTTCCCATCGCCCATTCAATTTTTTTTGTTGATGGATCATAGCATCCAATCGCTTTAGAACCTTCAACCGTAAACCATAATTTATTATTGACAAATGTTAATCCATGCGGACCAAACAGCGGTCTTGTATCAATATCATCTAAACGTTTGTGGGTAATAAGGTCTATAACATTTATTGTATGCAAACTGCCGCCGCCATAAATAGAAACGAAAGCAGTTTTTCCATCTGATGAAGCGATCACTTCATGCGGATCTTCGCCAACAGGCACTTTTGCAATCACTTTTAATGTTGATGGATCAACCAAAGCGAGTGTGTGATTTTCTTTAGAAAGTGCAAGTAATAATTGATGTGCATTTGATTGCGCGTTACATATAGTTGCAGCAAACATCAACACAAACAAACCAAGATTTGCAATGAATGATATGCTGCTTTTTATACGTTTCATAAAACAAATTTTTTGTTACCAAATTTGAATTCGCTTATCAGCAGGCAGATACATCTTATCCCCGGGCTGCACATTAAATGCGTCATAGAAATGCGTGTTGTTCATTAAAGGTCCATTCACACGCCACATAGGTGGTGAGTGCGGATTGTTATTGATCCACAAACGCAAAAATTCATCTTTCATTTTTACACGCCATATTCTTGCAACAGAAATAAAGAACCGTTGATCCGGTGTGTATCCATCAATCTTAGTTGTGTCATGTCCTTCCTTCGTCATTTTAAAAGCATCATAAGCAACAGCAACGCCACTCAGATCTGCTGTGTTTTCACCAACTGTCATTGCACCTTTAACGTGCATTGTATCTAAAACTGTAAATGTGTTATACAAGTCAATTACCTGTTGTGTTTTTGCTTTGAATTTTGCATAGTCATCTTTCGTCCACCAGTTTGCTACATTGCCATTCTTATCATACTGTGCACCCTGGTCATCAAACGTGTGTGTCATCTCATGACCAATCACCATTCCGATACCGCCATAGTTTAAAGCGTCATCAGCATTATTATCAAAATAGGGCGGTTGTAAAATAGCTGCGGGAAAAACAATTTCGTTTGCAGAAGGATTATTATACGCCGTAACTGTTGACGGTGTGGTAAACCATTCCGTTTTATCAACAGGCTTATTCAATTTTCCTAACTGAAATTGATAATTGCCAGATGCAGCCGATACAACATTATCAAAATATTTATCTCTTTCAATAGTTACGTTGCTGTAATCTCTCCATTTGTCCGGATAGCCGATCTTCTTTGTGATTGCAAACAATTTTTCTTTTGCTTTTTGTTTGGTGCTGTCACTCATCCAGTCCAGCTTATCTATTCTTGCAGCAAATGCTTTCTGTAAATTATTTACAAGTTCTAATGCACGCTTTTTTGCTTCTTCCGGAAAATATTTTTTTACATACAATTGTCCAAGTGCTTCACCTAAATTCTGATCAACAGCACTAGCCATGATTTCTCCGCGTGTTTTTTGCACCGCTTGTCCGCTCAATGCTTTATTAAATTCAAATGCTGCATCTGTAAAAGGCTTGCTCAGCACATTTGCATAATTACTGATGGAATAAGCTTTCAAATAAATTTTCCACTGATCAATTGGAATTGTTTTTAAAACCGCATTCAGTTTATCATAATAAGCTGGTTGTTCCACATCAATTGAATCTGTTTTTGCACCGAGTTCATTCAACACATTTGTCCACCCAATGTTCGATTCACGTTTCGCAAGATCTGCAACAGACATTTTATTATAATTCGCATTTACATCACGCAGTTCAATATTTGTTTTGTGCGATGATGCAAGTTGTTTATCGATGTTATAAACGATGTCTGCATTTTTTGTTGCTGCTGAAGTATCTGTTCCTGTAAGCTGAAACAATTTAGTGAGATAGTTTTTATATGCCTGCTGAATAGCAATACTCGGCGCATCTGTTGCGAAATAATAATCTCTCTCCGGCAGACCAATTCCCGTTTGATAAATGTGTGCGATGTTCAGGCTGCTGTTTTTATTATCCGGACCAACACCAAAAGCTAAAACAGAAGTATTATACAATTTAGATTGATCTGCTACAAACTTCATTAAAGAAGTAACATTATTTATACTGTCAATACTTGCAAGTATTGGTTTGATAGGATCATAACCCAACTGATTGATGGTTGTTGTATCCATACCTGAAGCATAAAAATCCCCGAGCTTTTGTTCAATGCTTCCTGCTGCATTATTTGCTTTTGAAACACTATCTAATATGCCCTGTAAACGCAAACGCTGCGGATAATTCATAAACATGTATGTACCGACACCAGCTTGTGAAGGCGGAATTTGTGCAGTATCGTACCATATATGATTTACATACATAAAGAAATTATCGCCCGGCTTAAGCGAGGAGTCGATTCCCTGTATTTCGGTAACACTGTTCTCTGCAGTGTTCTTACAGGCTGCTAAAAAAATGAATGCCGCAAAAACAATTAATGGTCTTTTCATAAACAGATGCATTACAGAACTTGAATATTAAGTTTTGCCGAAGATACTCGTTCTGTTACAATGCCGGCTTGCCCTATTATTTTAATCACACATTGAAGTTGCAAACTCTATTTTTGAACATCTAAATTTCAGATGTTCATGAAAAAAGTTTTGTCTTTCTTTCTTTTTACCGGTTGCCTTATCAATATTCCAGTTACAGGTATATCGCAAACTGTGCAAATAAAAAATAATGTGCAGCAAAGAACAATCGAATTCGGAAATGATAAATTATTCATGCAATTAGATTATAACCACAAGGCAAATGTATCTTCTCTCATCGTAAATGGTCAGGAAGTAATTAAAGGTGATGCCGGCATCTACTCATCACTTAAAACAAAACAAGGAAATTATTCAAGCCTGCAATTGCTGTCTCAGCCAACAGTGAACATTAGCAACAACAACATCACAGTTGCTAATATTGTTTACGGCGATAAAGCAAATCCTGTTCATGAAACATGGAAGTTTATTGTGAAGTATAAGAACATTGAGCTGAGCATTATAAAAAATGTTTCTACAACATTCACTGCAGAAAAAATTGGAATGCCTGTGTTTGCATTTAAAGACACGGCAGTTTGGAATGGCGCTTATACAGATTATGGCGGGCTTGCATGGTTTTATCTTTTTAATAAAAAGTTAGATACGTACGGTGTGCATACAAATGCATCATGGTTTTGGAACGATCATACGGGTAACGGATTATTCATTGATGCGCATGCACCAAACAATCATGTTGCAACAGACTATAGCCGTACTGCGGGTGATGAACTAGCCTGTACAATTGCTGTCGCACCAAACCCATTATTTTATCGTTTTGATTCCGGTACATACAGAAGAAGATATGTGCGCGATACAACAGATGTTTGGGCGCCGGTGCAAATAAAAGCAGGTACAACAATATCCAACATTACTATTTCTTACTTTGATTACAAACAGGCTTCCGACCGCGGCAATTTTGTTGGTATTAATGGTGATGAAGTAAAGTCTGTTTTAAACACCATCGCAAGAATTGGTGTTATAGATAAACAACATTTTGGTGGCAATAGCTGGCACACACCTTATGGTCCTATTTGTTTGCATGAACAATATATTGCACAGCTCGGGCTTGGCATTAATGATAGTAACTATTTAAAAGGCTACCGCGATTGTTTGGATTTTTATCGCGACAATGCCATTACAAAAGAAGGAAGAGTATGGCCGCGCTGGGCTTATACAAATGAAGATGCAATGCCCGGAAAATTTACCGATAAAGGTTTTTACGAAGCACAGTGGGGTTATTTGTTAGATGCAAATCCTGACTTTGTAAGCAATGTTGCAGACCTGTATAATATGAACGGCGATTTGCATTGGGTAAAAACACAACAGCAGGCTTGTGAGAAAGCATTAGATTGGATTTTGAAAAGAGACAGCAACAATAACGGCCTTGTTGAAATGATGAATGATAATCACACAGAAAAAAAAAGCAGCGACTGGATTGATATTATCTGGGCGTCTTATGAGAATGCTTTTGTAAATGCGAAGTTGTATCACGCATTGGTGTTGTGGGCAAACATTGAAAAACAACTTGGCAATACAACTAAAGAAAATTATTATGAACAGTTTGCTGAAAAATTAAAAACAAGTTTTAATAAGTCAACAGCCGATGGAGGTTTTTGGGATGACGATAAAAAATGTTACGTGCACTGGCGTGATAAAGATGGTTCCATTCACGGTAACAACATGGTTACGCCTGTAAACTTTATGGCAATTGCTTATGGCATTTGCGATGACAGCGCGAGAACAAAAATTATATTAGATGATATAGAAATGCAGATGGAGAAAGAGCATCTTTTCTTTTGGCCGCTTTGTATGTACAGTTATGAAAAAGGTGAAGGCAACGACTGGCAATTTCCTTTTCCCAATTATGAGAATGGAGATATTTTTTTATCATGGGGTTCTGTTGCTGTAAAAGCGTATGCATCTTATAAACCGCAGCTTGCTTTAAAATATGTGAAAAATGTTTTGGCGCAATATGCAAAAGATGGGTTGGCTTACCAGCGTTATGGAAGATTAAAACAGGATGGTTTGGGTGATGATATTCTTTCCGGTAACAGTCTTTCTGTTGTTGGATTGTATCAATCAATTTATGGCATCAATCCAATGTATAACCGTTTTTATCTCGATCCGCATATCACAAGCGAATTGGCAGGAACGGAAATAAAATATAACTATAGAAACAAACAGTTGCTGATTGATCTTGACATGAACAGGTATGCAGTGGGTGATGAAACATTTAAAATCATTTCATCAACCAACTTTGGTTTTTACCATTCAAAAAATTCATTATTGTATTTTAACGGGAATGATGATACTGCTTCGTTGCAATTATCAACTACATCAGCACAAAAAATAACGGTTGAAATACAAACATGGAGTGCTAATGAAATGAGTTGGAAAGAATCTGGTGAAACAAAAGCCGTTCAAATAAACTATACTGTAAATCGTCTTGAACCAAATTCAACGTATAGCATTTCAATAAGTAATGAACCTGCTAAAAAGCTACAAAGCAATGCAAAAGGCAGTATAATATTTGATGATAATACAGGCGACGGTTCACGTACACATATTATAACTGTACATAAAATTTGAGTTTGCTTATCATTACATTCGTATCAAACAACCATTCATCATTTCATGAAACAAACATTTTTTTTCATTTCCATCTTTATTAGTCTTACCATATATGCACAGCAAGAAAAGTTTTCTCATGCATTCACTGAAGATTTTAATGATGCTGTATTGCAAAATTTCAGGTATGGTTCTACCGGCGCCAAAGATGCTTTTAAATGGCAGTCCGGTGTTACTTCAAAAACAGAACCCGGCACAAAACTGCTGTTGTTTAAAATAGACCCTGCAGATAGTGCAGGCGCAGGTCGTGGTCCCGAAATTATATCTAACACCTTTACTTCTTTTGGTACTTATTCTGCGCGGTTAAAAATTCCGGATGTAAGAAAAGTGCAACCAAACACAGGTGCTGTAGTGGGTTACTTTACTTATTATATGGATAGCGTGTATGGATTGAGTGAAATAGATTTTGAATGGCTGGTTGCCGATCCTTCCATTATTTATATCGGCACGTGGACGGGTTTTGATGGCGCACTTGATAGAATTGGCCGAACCATAAATTTAGCCAAGGGCATTATTTACAATACAATTTATAAAGTAGGTTATGACGGAGAACCCACTGACCTGACCGGTGCACAAAATCAACCCGATACTATTGCGGCAATCGACAATTATGATGCTTCATCGCGGTTTTATACGTACGGTTTTGACTGGCATCCTGATCGTCTTACATGGTGGATGATCCATCCTGTAACAGGTAAGAAAATTATACTGTGGGATTATGCAGGATCTCAACGCGGCATACCGCAACATCAATCATATTACCGCATTAACTTTTGGCATACCAATAACTGGCCGGTTGAAACAAATGCGAATGCCATTGAAAAACCATTACATCCTTATGAACTGGAAGTGGATTGGATGAAGTATGTGCCGTTGAATAAATGATGAACGTTTTATGTATTGCTGTTATTTTTTTCCAGGAAACCGTTTGCAATTTCTTCAATTAATAAATGACTTGTATTCCACGCATAATAAACTTCATTCGCCCATTTCATTATCCATTCAACACATTCATCTGCTGTTGTAGCTTTGTCCAGGTCTTTTGCTGTTATATTTCCCCGTTTCAGTGGCTTCGGAGGCGTAAGAAATTCATCCGTTCTTTTTAATTTATATGTCCTCAAATAATTACTTAATAATGGAGATTT
>DASZUY010000024.1:0-3314 GCA_035547495.1 Parafilimonas sp.
TTCCACTTCATTTAGAAAAAAAGGTTCATTGTTCTTTTGAGAAGCGTCTAAAGCTTGATTTGCATAACTGATAGCTTCATCATATTTTTTAAGTTTGCTGTTAACCCGAGCCAATATCATCATAGGATAGTCTGCCTGGAATGGAAAATATTGTTTTGAGTAATCAAGTGTTTCAAGTGCGAAATGATATGCAGAATCAAGGTTGTTCATTCTTTCATGTTCCTGCGCTAATAAAAACATCGCACTCCATTGAGTGAAATGATCTGCTTGTTTTATATCAGGATGATAATATGCGTCCTGCGCCCATTTGAGCGCTTCTTTATCATCTCCTAATTTTTGATACAGTAAGCCCATCATATTGATTCCATATATCTGTCTTATAGGTGCATATTTTTTACTTAAATCTATAGATTCATAAGCTGTACTAAAACCTTTTTCAAATGAGGAAGTAATAGCGTAAGAAAATGAGAGTGCTTCCAAACATTCCAGTTCTCCTATTGGAAATTTTATTTTTCTTGCTAAGTCAAGACCTTTATTCCCCAGTTCTACGGATTCTTGTGTATTACTTAGCGTAGTACCACGACTAAGCCAATAATAGGCATGCACCTTATTTGAATCCGGCATATTGCTTTTTATAATATTATGCAAACTATCTACAGCACCTGGATTCATGGGTGCAGGCTGTGCACTTAATATGTTCGCGGCAAATAAAAATAATATTACAAACAGTGCACTCTTTTTATCTGCAACAATTCTTTTCAAAAAAAGAAAAACATAGCAATGCAAAGTTTTCATTTTATATGGTAGCTCATTTAAAATTTACAGAAATCATCTTGCGTTAAATTTTGGTGCGGATGTTTTGGTTATATTAAATTCTAATCAATTCCAGTTTGCAGTTTTTAATTTCAAGTACGCTCAGATGTACAAGGTAACTAATTTTATTGACCGAATTTTTTATTATTCGATTGCTTTATAGAAGCTACTTATATTATTATTGAAGGTTTACGCCGGAGAAGATTCTATTATAAGGTTTGCATACGTTGCATCAGCTTTTCGCGCATACCCGTACCCAGTGGTATTGCTTTATCACCAATCATTACATCCGATTCAAGCACCTGGTTAATATGCATCATATTTACCAGGTAAGATCTATGGACACGCATGAAAAAAGGTATCCTTAGTTTATCTTCAATGTACTTAAGTGTAACAGATAGCATGAACTCTTTTTGACTGGTAAAAATGCGACTGTAGTTTCTATCAGCTTCCATATACAAAATATCCATCAGCATTATTTTCACCATTCTCCCGGTATACCTAACAAAAATGCGGTCTACTAAAATAAATGGCTGTTCCTCCTGCACATCTATCGGTTTAACGGCAAAAGGGTCAGCCTCAACCAGGTGAATGATTGTAAGTTCAATAGCTCTTTGCAGATCTAATTGTTTAAAGGGTTTTGATATAAAAGCAGTGGGTCTTGTAAGTTTTGCCCTGTTGAAAGTAGCATCATCAGAATTGGCAGTAAGATAAATAACAGGAATGTTTTTTCGCTGAAGAAGAGCTGCGGTTTCAATGCCGTCTATCTCACCCTTTAGGTTAATATCAAGCACAATTATATCTGGTTTGTTTTCTTCCACATGAATAAGAGCATCTTCACCACGGGGCAATATTCCGGTTACTTCATAGCCAAGGTTAGTAAGTAACATAGATATTTTAGCCCCGATGAGCATTTCATCTTCAACCACTAATATTTTAATTAATGTATCCATTTACTTAGTTACAGGAATAAAAATTTGTTTTGGTAATAACATTTACGCAACAGTCTTCAACAGGAAAGATAAAAATATTCCTCTGCTTTTTAAAAGACTTTGTATGCAAACTTAAATACTCAATTCTTTCTGTGAATCTTCATTAATGCTTTTTGTTTCAGAAAATTGCAGTCTCTTTAAAAGTATGTCTTTATAGCTTCGGGAAACTTCTGTTTTGCTACCATCGCTCATCACTACAAATAACCACCTTCGCCTCTTATGTATTTATTTACTTCGTTGAGATTAACAATGTAAGAACGATGTACTCTAAAGAACGGATGATGATTGAAATGCTTTATTGTTCATTGATTTTGATTCATTGTTTGTTTACAATATTTCATTGTTTATTGATTTTGTTTCATTGATTGTTTGCAATACTTCATTGTTTATTGATTTTGTTTCATTGTTTGTTTACAATGCTTCATTGTTCATTGATTTTGTTTCATTGATTGTTTGCAATGCTTTATTGTTTATTGATTTTATTTCATTGTTTGTTTACAATGCTTCATTGTTTGTATGCAATACCTTGTTAAGGTGTTGAACTAGATGAAATCATCTATGCGGTAATAGATGATTTCATCTATATGTTATAATTGATTTCATTCATTTTTCAGCGATATATATCAGTTGCTTACCAGCTTACGTTCTTTTACGCCGGAGGGTATTTTGCCTTCTGTTAAATTGAATTCATTATGAAAAAAGTAAAAATTGTTACGGGTTTTATGCGTCTTACTCAAACCAAACTATTGCAAAAGGCGCAAATGATTTTACAGTCTATGACGGGGAATCCAAATTTCCCTACACCAACACCGCCGCTTACTGATCTCAGCGCTGCCAATGCTGCTTTTGCCACTGCGCTTGCCAATCCAAAAAGTGCGAGCAATACAGCTTTAAAAAAGCAATTGCGCGCTTCGCTGATTGCGCTGTTAAACCAGCTTGCTTTGTATGTGCAAATGAATTGCAATAACGATGAAATTATTGCGCTTTCAAGTGGCTACAGCATTGGTAAAACAAAACAACCGTTTGGCGTATTGGCAAAAGCAGAAAATTTTAAAGCAACGCCTTTGCACAATGGCGCTATTAAACTTTCCAACAAAAAAATTGCCGGCGCAGATAGTTATATCTATGAGTATACAACTGCACCTGTTACAGAAACAAGTACATGGATTACGGTAAACAGCACTAAAGCAAAAACGGTTATCAGCAATTTAACCAGCGGAACCTGTTATGCAGTTAGGGTAGCAGGTATTGGTGCAAACCCTACCATTGTGTACAGCGATATAATTACAAGTTTTGTTTTATAATCAGCAGTGTTTAGGTTGAAAAGGCTGCCTGTTTACAGGCGGCTTTTTTATTTTTAGCGATGGGTGGATTGTACTAACAATAACACAAAAAGTATAACGCTAAACTGTTGATTATGAAGAATGAAATTTTTTTTAAATTGTGGGGAATATCAGTAAGCTTTGCGTTAGGCGCAAGCAAAGCTATATTTATGATAATCTCGAATCA
>DASZUY010000025.1:0-16712 GCA_035547495.1 Parafilimonas sp.
CCGGGCGTTACACCATTATAGAATGTTCCAACAACTGTGTCCGGCAAACAATTACCTGTAGAATCCCATAAGCTTCCGCTTGCGCTTTGCATGCTTACTGTTTCAACGCTAAAATCTTTTTGGCAGGAAAAAAATACAATAGCACTGCAGATGGTTAATAAGACTAAGCCGAAAATTTTTTTCATTCAAATAGGTTTGCCTGTAAGTTTTTAATAACGTTCAACAGCTTTTTAAATTGTTTAAAACTAATGCTTAGCTTTTTATTTCTCCTACCATATTTGCGGGTACTACCCACTCGTCAAACTGCTCAGGCGTTACATAACCAAGTTTAACGGCCATTTCTTTTAAAGTAGTATTTTCTTTATGTGCTTTTTGTGCAATTTCTGCAGCTTTATAATACCCAATTTTTGTGTTAAGTGCTGTTACCAGCATCAAACTATTATCAACATGTTTTTTTATGTTCGATTCGATGGGTTCAATTCCAATAGCACACTTATCATTAAATGAAACACAACCTTCACCAAGCAATCTTGCGCTGTGTAGAAAATTATAGATCATCACGGGTTTAAAAACATTCAGTTCAAAATGACCTGTTGCGCCGCCAATGTTTATTACAACATCATTTCCCAAAACCTGCGCTGCAATCATGGTTAATGCTTCGCATTGTGTGGGATTTACTTTGCCAGGCATAATAGACGAACCCGGTTCATTATCCGGAATAAAAATCTCACCAATTCCACTGCGCGGACCAGATGATAACATACGTATATCATTTGCAATCTTCATCAAACTCACTGCAACAGTCTTTAATGCGCCGTGCGCTTCAACAATTGCATCGTGTGCTGCTAAACTTTCAAATTTATTTTCTGCGGTGATGAATGGAAGCTTTGTTAGCTCCGCAATTTTTTTCGCCACCAGCTCTGCATAGCCTTTTGGTGTGTTGATACCTGTTCCAACTGCAGTTCCGCCTAATGCTAATTCACTTAAATGTGCTAACGAATTTTTTATTGCTTTTAATCCATGTTCTAACTGTGATGCGTAACCGCTGAATTCCTGTCCAAGCGTTAGCGGTGTTGCATCCATAAAATGTGTGCGGCCGATCTTAACAACATGCATAAACGCTTTACTTTTTTCTTTTAAAGTATCGCGCAGTTTTTCTATGCCGGGAATAGTTGTTTCAACCAACATTTTATATGCAGCAATATGCATAGCTGTTGGAAATGTATCGTTTGATGATTGCGATTTATTTACATCATCATTCGGATGCAAAAATTTTTCTTTATCAGTTAAAGCGCCGCCATGCAAAACATGCGCACGATAAGCCACCACTTCATTCACGTTCATATTGCTTTGCGTGCCGCTTCCTGTTTGCCAAACAACTAATGGAAACTGATCATCTAACTTACCTTCTAAAATTTCATCGCACACTTTTGAAATTGCATCACACTTTTCATCATTCAAAACACCTAATTCATTATTTGCAAGCGCAGCCGCTTTTTTTAAATATGCGAACGCATAAATAATTGGCTTTGGCATTTTATTAATATCCTGCGCAATTTTAAAATTCTCAATACTGCGTTGTGTTTGCGCGCCCCAGTAAACGTTTGCAGGCACTTTCACCTCGCCCATTGTATCTTTCTCTATGCGATAATCCATAAAATTTTATTGAGTTGCAAAGGTAGGTTGCAATCAAGTTTATCACAACCATCAATTAAAAATCATATTCAATTCCATTAGTAACAATATAATTTAAATCGGGTGTTGATGCTGCAGGCCGGCTATCGTACAAATACGACCAGCCCACTGTAAACGAAAGATGTTTTATGATTTTAAACTTCGCACTAATCTCATTCAGCACACGAAAATCAGCAAAGTCTTTGTATAAAGGCTGATAAAAAATTGTAGCTGTTACTTCTGCATTATCATTTGGTTTATATGTTGCCGTTACATAACTGCTGCTGCGAATATCGCGATGATAAATTGCAGGCGTTGTTGTTTCTTTTTCGTATTCATACATTGCAGCAGTTGCTGCATATAAAGCAAATTGTTTTGTGCCGCTTAATTTAAATCGCGGACCGGTGCCTGCCAACACACGCAGATCAATTCCCACAACATTATTTTGCTGCAATTGCGTAAATACTTCCCATCTTATTAATTTACTCACTTTATAATTGTAGCGAAGATGATAAAACAAATTATCAGAAAGTGTTTGTCCGCTTCCGCGAAGGAGGTTATAGTTTGCAAGAAACAGATATAAGCTTTTGCCTGCTTTATATTCAACATGCGCATTCAGATTAATGTTTAATACCTGCACTGCATTTTTCTGAAAGAAAAAATTTGAACCGAAACTTCCGAGCCAACCCGTTGTATCACTTTGCAAACGCTGACTTTCAATATTCACAATCTGAGCTGAAACAAAAACCGGTAACAAAAAAATCAAAAGAAATAAACTTAATCGCATCGCGGCAAATTACAAATTGATTATTCAACATCAATTTTGTTGCCGATAAGTATGGCAGTTTAACTTATTAAGTAAAAGAAAAAGAAAGTTGTTGAACTGAAACTTGCCGCCTGTAAATTACACGTGTTTCGTTTTCTGCAGCAGCAATTGTATACAGTGCGGATTCTTTAAATCGTGATGTAACAATAATTTGTACATCATCAGCATTTGCATTAAATAATTCCTCAACAATAGATGGTTTGTTATTGTTGTGAGAAAGGTGCGATAAAAAAAGATGCGTCATAAATGCAGGCTTATGCATTAGAAAAAGTTGTAGCGCCTGCGCATTACTTAAATGTCCTTTACCTCCGCTGATTCTTCTTTTAAAACAATTGGGTATCTGCCATTGTTCAACATTTCTGCATCATAATTCGCTTCTAAAAAAGCAGCATGGCATTGCCTGAAATAATGAATAATATTACTGCAGCTAAAACCAATGTCTGTAAAAACACCAACCGTTGTGTTATTGCATGTAACAATAAAACTACATGGGTCAACTGCATCATGCAATTTTGAAAAAGCAATCACCGAAAGCGCGCCGATTTTAATTACATCGTTTATATTAAAGTAGTGTACCAGTTGTTGCGGAACACCGGTTAACTGCAAAAAAGTTTTTTGCGTTATATAAACCGGAACCTGATATTTTTTTAGAAAAGATGATAAGCCATAAATATGATCCGCATGTTCGTGCGTAATAAAAACTGCTTTAATTTTTTGCGGTGATAAATTTAAACGCGCCATGCGTTTATCAATTTCTTTGCAGGAAATACCTACATCAACCAACACTGCTTCTTTTGCATTTTCTATATAATAGCAATTACCATTACTTCCCGAATTCAATGATGCCACCGATAAACACATGCAGCAAAGAAACTGTTTATTTCAATTGAAAATTTTGTGTTTATGCTTAAAAATTTTTTCAGTAGAAAAATAAATTTATAACGAAAAGAAAATTCATCAATCACCATCTTTCAAGACCCAGTAATTTTTTTCCAAGATCTGATAACACAGCAGTTTCATATTTTGTTTGTTCCCATTTTCTCGGATCACCGGGAAATGCATAACCTTCCGGCGCCCTTCTTTCTCTCCATGATGAAATTCTCCATTCACGCAATTCATCACTATCTTCTTCTGCAGGCATCATAGAAATATATTGTGCAAGCCTAACTTTGTTTCCACTTGTGTTTGCTCGTATGCCATGCGGTTGCAGGCTGTTAAAAATTAATAGATCGCCTGCATTCATTTTTACTTTTACAATTTCAAATCCGGTCACATCGGGTTTAAAATGATCGCGGTCTTCAGGCTGTGTTAACTTCCATGTTTCGTATGTTCTGAAAAGTTCAGGCACGCATTGAAAGCCGCCCATGTTCTCATCTGTTTGATCAGCCAATGCTAAAACACCTTGTACATTTTGCGGTTTTGTTTCAGGGTCATAATCCCAATGAATAAACCCTTTGTATTCATAACCCGGGCGAATAGGTAAATTCAAATTTGCACGATCGATCGTAACCCATAATTTTTCTGTGCCCCAAATATCAGTAAACGCTTCATATACTTTCGGGTATTGGCGGTTATCCCACAAATATTGATGATTATACACTTCAACCATGCCCGTGTTTGTAAGCTCTTTCATTTTCATCTCTGCACGCGGCGGTGCATACCATGTTTCAGGATTGTTTGGATCTTTTTCCTCAAACTCCCAAAGAAAATCTGCGAGCCGTTTCACCTGTTCTGCGGGCACTGCATTTTTAATTACTATATAACCATTGTGAATCCAAAACTGCCAATCTTCTTCTGATAAAACTTTTAATGGTTTTCCATTGCTGCGATCGTTCAATTTTACTTTGCTGCTTTTTGCGGTGGATGGATTGCCTGGAATATCTTTATGTGCATCTCCAATTTTCGGCGCCATGGTTGCAGCCATTGTTTGTGTTTCCATAAATAATTTTTATTGATGAATGATGATTGATTTTAATAATGAACATTGGTGTTGTGTTTTATTGCACCACCCATTTTGATTGCGATGATCACATTTTTTTATAGATTGATTTTTGATAAAGCTGTCTGAAAAATTCAGCACAATTGCTTCATTCTTTTTTTCAACTTCCATTTTATTTAAATTGATTTGACACATTGCAATCATCATTTGTTATTACAAAAATACTTTCAGAACACAGCCTGTTACAACACCTGCAATGACTAATATTTGCTCTGTATTGACATATTTTATCAATTACATCAACAAATAATAACTTTATAGGAAATTTTGGTGTGAAGATTCAAAAAGAAATTGTGTTGCCAGATCCCGGGCAATCATTCAAATTGTTTAAGCCAAGTTTGCGGCATTCATTCTTTTGGCATTATCATCCGGAATATGAATTGGTGTATGTAGAAGCGGCAACAGGCATTCGACATGTAGGTGCGCACATTTCAAGTTTTATGGAAAGTGATTTGGTTTTGATCGGCTCAAACATTCCTCATTTAAATTTTGATTATGGTTTGAAAACAGAATACAGGCAAACGGTTGTTCAGTTGAAAGAAAATTTTTTAGGAGATGCGTTTGGCGAAACGCCGGAATTTAAAAGCATAGAAAAACTTTTTAAGAAAGCGTATTTAGGATTGTCGTTCTATGGAAAAACAAAAACAGAAGTTGCGAATAAGCTTCGGCAAATGCAGCAGCTAAATCATTTTAAACAATTGCTTTGCCTGCTTGAAATTTTTGAAACACTTGCCAACAGTAAAGACGTAACAGAACTGAATGACCAGGACACCAGCGTAAAATTATTTATGAATGATAAAATAAGAATGGGTTCGGTTTACAAATACATTCATGCAAACTATAATGAATCGCCAGATGTGAATGAGGTTGCGGCGAGTGTGCATTTAAGCACTGCTGCATTCTGCAGGTATTTTAAAAAGCAAACGAATATGACGTTTACTGATTTTGTAAATCAATATCGCATTACGCAGGCAAAAACTTTATTGCTAAAAAATATCAGTGTTTCGGAGGCGTGTTATGAAGTTGGATTTGACAGCGTTTCTTACTTCAACAAATTATTTAAAAAACTAACTGGAGAAAATCCTTCTGCATTTAGAAAGCGGCATGCTTCTTAAATTATTTCATCAACTTGTAAATATTGCCGTCTGCTTTTGTAAGAATGTAAATATTGCCTTTATCATCTTTTCCAAAATGCAAGTCAACGCGATCATCATCGCAAATTTTTTGTAACGATTCTTGCTGATCATTCAGCGAAACTTTCCATTCATAAACAGGCGCAAAAGTTCCGGGTTTAATATCTGCCATGTTTATATAGAACAATCTTCCGCTCGGAATATCACCAAACAAAAATTTATTTTTTAAAGAAGGAATTGCATCGCCGGTATATTCGAAGCCGCCGCAAATTGCTTTGCCTTCATCATGATCAAACATAGCAACAGGATAAGTAACGTGATAGGAAGAATCATTTGCAGGCAAAGGATACACTTTAGTTAAATCTCCATTTGGATGCAGCATAAAGTCGCCTTCACGAATCGGCCATCCGTAATCATGACCAGGAAAAATGTAATCAACCGATTCAATTTTTGCCTGACCAATATTACATGCGATCATTTGCCCCGTATTCGTCCAGCTAATGCGATGCGGATTTCTAAAACCGTACGCATAGATTTCTTTTAATGTTCCATCATTGCTTTGCGCAAATGGATTTGATTTTGGAATTCCATATTTACCATTTGCACTATTGTTGCCTTGAGGATCGATGCGCAAAATGGTTCCCCAAATTTTTTGTTTATTGTGTGCGATAAAAGGATAACCATTTTCAACCGCGCCGCCATCACCAACACACACATACAAAAGTCCGTAATCATTATCGCCGCGTTTTGCTAAAGGATTGAATGCAATTTCCTGCACGCCATGAATGCCGCTTACCATATCCACGCGCAACAATTCACGGCTTGTTCCTTTAAACACATCAGCGTTTGGATCATCCGCTTTCCATTCTGTGAGCACCCATTGCAGCGCGGGTTTAATAGAGTCAGGCAATGCAAAATCTGCTTTGCCTGAACCAGCAGCTTCTGCATGTGTTGTATAAAAAATTCCGTTTGTATGAAACTCGGGATGAAATGCAAAACTTCCGAAGCCCGTTGCCAAACCCGGATCATTAATAAAGTTGTGTCGCAGCTTTTGCATATCCATATAAACAATGGCTTTGCCATTCTCAATAGAATATAATTTTCCGCGCAGATCAACCACAAACAATTTTCCGGTTTGTGGTTGCGCAACAAGCTTCGTAATTCTTGCCAAAGGTTTTTTGCCAGAATCGCTCGATGCCGGCATCTGGATTATTTTTTGCAAACGCACCACTGTTCCGCTGAATTGAATTTTTGCGGGAATGGGCTCTGTAATTGCATTTGCGGTATCGGTATCAACATTTATTTTCTTATGTGTGTTGAGATAAGCGATGATCGCCTTTATATCATCATCACTTAATGTAGAAAATGCAGGCATTAAAGTTTTATAGTGATCGAATAATCGGTGCGCATGTTCATCGCCTGATTGAATAACACGGTTGGGATTTTTTATAAAACTTAGCAGTTGGCTTTGTGATTGTGCTGTGGTGATGCCGGAAAGCTGCGGACCAATTCCATCTTGTTTAAAATTGTGGCAGCCGCTGCAATACTGAACAAATAATTTCTTGCCGTTACTGATTACGGTCAAGTCTTCTGAGATTTCATTTTTTGAGTGACTGGTATTGCACGCGATAAAAATTATTGCAAATGTGGGCGCAGCAAGAAAAAGAAAAGCTAATTTATTCCTGGTAAGCATTTGGCTAATATATAAAAGAACGCGTTTTTATACGCATAACATACGTTCATAATTTAAACCATTGTTATTTTACTGTAATAGGTTGTTATTACATTTTTTCTGTGGTACCTTCGCGCCTCATTTCTACAGTTTATATATTATGCAAGCTACTCCTAAGTTTACACAGACTAAGTCTTCATTTCATACGGAATTAAAAAGACGTATCACCCAATATTTTGAAACCACCGGAAAGGCGACAACAGGTAACTATAAATTGTGGAGTAAAGCTGCTATTTTAATAGCTGCGCTTATTGCGCTTTATATACATCTTGTGTTTTTTACGCCCAATGCGTTTTGGTCAATTGTTGAATGTATTTTGCTTGGTGCAACGGTTGCTTCAATCGGTTTTAATATTATGCACGATGGAGCGCATGGCAGTTTTAGTAAATCCCCCGTGCTAAATAAAATGGCGGCAGTAACATTAGGTTTTTTAGGCGGCAGCCATTTTATGTGGAATGTAAAACATAATATTATTCATCATGCATATACAAACATTGACGGCGTGGATGATGATATTGATGCGAAACCATTTTTAAGAATGGCATCTACACAGAAAAAATATAAATTCCATCGCTTTCAGCATTGGTATTTCTGGTTTTTTTACTGCTGGCTATACATCTACTGGATTTTCTTTGCTGATTATAAAAAATATTTTACGCGCAAGATTGGTGATATGCCGTTAAAAAAAATGTCTTTTAAAGATCATTTTTATTTCTGGTTTTATAAACTTATTAGCTATACAATTTTTATTGTTACACCCATGATAATGGTTGGGGTAATTGATACGATAATAGGTTACCTGGTAATGACGTTGGTGGCAGGTTTTATTTTGAGCGTTGTGTTTCAGCTTGCTCATACAGTTGAACACACACATTTTCCCATGCCTAACAATGCTTCGGGAAAAATGGAAGATGAATGGGCAATTCATCAATTAAAAACTACAGCAAATTTTGCTACCAACAATCGTTTAATTTCCTGGTATGTAGGCGGATTAAATTTTCAAATAGAGCATCACCTCTTTCCAAAAATTTCTCATATACATTATTCTAAAATCAGTAAAATTATTAAGCAGGCATGTGATGAATTTCATGTTGAATATTTGGAATACCCGCGCATGTACCAGGCTGTAATTTCACATGTTTCTTTTTTGAAACAAATGGGCAGAGCGTAACTTATTCTTTCAGCTTCCATAAAATAATTCCTGCAGCAACAGCCGCATTTAAAGATTCAGCATTCCCAAATTTGGGAATAGAAATTTTCTTTTGAATGAAAGGAAAAATTTCTGCACGAATGCCTTTGCCTTCATTACCTATTATTACTAAACACTCATTTAAATTTTTTGTTGCACTGATATTTTCTCCTTCAAGCACTGCACCGCAAACCAAAATTTTGTTTACTGATAGAAATGATTTTAAATCAGTATAAAAAATATTTACATCGGTAAACGCACCCATGCTTGCCTGTATAACTTTTGGATTGTACACGTCGGCAGTATCGTTTGATGCAATAATATTTTTTACTCCAAACCAGTTGGCTGTTCGAATAATCGTTCCAAGGTTTCCCGGATCTTGTATGCCATCAAGCACCAGTGTTATTATATTTTTTAAATCAGGAATCTCATTTAATTCTCTTTTGTAAACAACAGCAAGTACTTTACCGGGTGTTTCTAAATTTGAAATTCTTTTTAGTTCGTCTTCACTTATTTCAATCGCATTCTCAACATTATTGTTTTGTGAAAGCCATTCTTTTAGCGCATAAATGTTTTTTATTTTAAAATCTGAATGCAATATTTCATGCACAATCTTTGCGCCTTCCGCAATAAAAACATCTTCGTTATTCCTGTTTTTTTTATGGTATAAACTTTGGATATATTTGACCTCATTCCTGCTCAGCATCTGTGTATGATTTTAACCGCCAGAAAATTTTCGTTCTATTTCTTTATTGTTTGTCTTTTGTGTTTTGTATCATCGTGCACCAGTGAAAAATTTCTTTTTTTTGATGTTGTAAAAGTGAAAAATTATCCGCTGGATACGCCTTTCGTTTACAATAATAAAATAAACATTAATGGCAAGCTAAGTAAAGATGAAAAAACGCGGCTGCAGGAAAATCTTATTAATTACTGGTCTGACAGTTTGTTTGCGCGGCGGGTACAGAAAATGGGCATATTTTATAATCTGAAAAACCCTCCTGTTTTCGATACATCAACAATAAGTACTACATCAAAATTTATGAATAGCTTTCTTTTTTCACAGGGCTATTTCAATACGGTTTTAAAAGATACATTTTATATAGATACTTTTCATAAGGGCAATAAGCCCGTGCAATACAGAACTACAGTAATAATGAATGTTAATACGGGAAAGAGAACTGTTATTGATTCTGTTGCTTATAACCTTAACGATTCCATATTGCAAAAAGTGGCGAAGAATTTTTCAAACCAAAGTGTAATTACACCCGGTAAAACACCTTATTCAAAAGAAGTGTTAGGCGCTGAATTAGATCGCCTGGTTGCATTATACAGAGATCGGGGTTATTTGTATTTACGGCGGGATAATTTAGCTACTGTTGTCGATACAACCAACACTGCACTATTACAACTTACATTAGATCCGTTTGAGCAGGCAGAACTAATTGAAGAGGCCGCGGATAAAAGAAATAATAATCCTACAGCTTCTGTTACTGTTACGCAACGCAGGTTTGCAGATACAACTGTACCTGTAACAGACACATCATTCTTGAAAAAATTTCATGTTGGTAAGGTTAATTTTTTTCCTGAAACCGGCATTACAGAATTACCGGATACCATTTTAAATAACATAGCACAATTTAAACGTTGGTCTAACAGAGCTTACACAGTGTATTACCGGCAAGGAATGTTTAGACCTAAATTGTTCAAACATTTCAATTACCTGCGTACAGATAAAGTGTATAATGATGATTTGTTTTCCAGAACAATAAATACATATCAGCAAATTGGCTCGTGGAAGCAGGTTGATACAAGAACGATAACGCATGGCGATACTGTAGACCTGAATTATTTTTTATACCCGGACAGAAAGCAAAACATTACATACAATCTTGAAGCAAGCCGCAACACCGGTGATGTTTTAAGCTCATCAAACTTTTTTGGACTGGCACTTAATATTGCACTTTTAAATCGCAATGTTCAGCGGCAGGCAGTACAATCAACTACCAGTTTTACCAATGCTGTTGAACTCAGCTTTAATCAAACCCAAACCAATTCTTTATTACAGGCATTTCAAATTTCTTTAGGTCAAACGTATAGTTTACCAAGAGATTTTTTTCCATTTAAAAGAAGACATCCTGATAGAATTGATTTTGGCAGAACAATCATTAGTGCAAACGTTTCTTATTCTGACAGGCAGGATTATTTTAGAATAAGATCTGCTGTTGTTGATTATGGATGGAACTGGAAAGCAAAAAACAAAGTGTGGCAGATTCGTTTTCCTAACATCGAATTATATTCTCTCGATACATTACCATTATTGGTTGAAGCTTTTAAAACAAATCCTTTCTTACAAAATTCTTTTAATACCGGAGATGTAATAAGCGCACAGGGAAATGTAGTTATTAATTATAATGGTAATCACGGAATAACAAATTATGTAGGTGTTTCTGCTGAACTATCTGGTTTGCCCGGCTTAAAAGCAGGCAGAGTTTATCAATACGCAAAAGTTGCAGGCGAATTTCGAAAAGCAATTCCTTTAGGAAAAACAACGTTGGCAATGCGTGGATTTTTCGGTATCGGTTATAACTATAATAGCTCTGGCCGTTTTGGTGTAACACTTCCTTTCTTTAAACAATTTATTGCCGGCGGACCAAACAGTATGCGTGCATGGGCTTTGCGGCAATTGGGTTTAGGTTCGTCGTTGTTAAGCGATACTTCATCAACCTTCAGAGATCGCTATGGTGATATGCAGCTTGAAGGAAATCTTGAATATCGTTACCCGCTTGCACATTTTACCAGCGTTGATATTAACAGTGCTTTATTTGTTGATGCAGGAAACATTTGGAATCTCCGCAAAGAAGCTGCAAATCCTAATGCTGAATTTAATATTAACAGGCTGGGACAAGATATTGCAATCGGCGCAGGCACAGGTTTGCGTTTCGACTTTCATTATTTTTTAATTCGTGTTGATATGGGTATTAAAGTAAAAGATCCTGCACGGCTTTCAAACAATGGCTGGATGAGCATTAAAAATTTTACATGGCGTAACAATGAATTTGATGCACCCGGCAGACCACCAAGAAATAATTATGCAGTGCAGTTAGGTATTGGCTTACCCTTCTGATGTTGCTTTCATTTCTTTTATTTCAGCTTCAAATATTTCGGGCGTTATAGAATTTTCCAATAGAAAATTTCCGATTCTTGTTCTGCATAAACTTTTTAAATATGCACCTGCATGTAAAGATTTTCCGAAATCATTTACTAAACTTCGTATGTAAGTTCCCGTTGAGCAAACTACTTTAAACTCAACTTCAGGAATATCAATTTTTGTTATTTCAAAATCAGAAATAAAAATTTTTCTTGGCTCTAATTCTACTTCTTTTCCTTTTCTCGCCATTAAGTAAACCGGCTTTCCATCTTTTTTTATAGCTGAATGAATCGGCGGAACTTGTTCGATCTCGCCAATAAAATTTTTTGTAGCTGCATAAATTTTTCCTGAAGTAAGATGTGATATATCAACAAAGTTTTCTGGTTCACTTTCCAAATCAAAAGTTGGTGTTGAAGCGCCAAGGATCATAGAACCAATATATTCTTTCTCCATATTCATGTAAGTAGAAATTTTTTTTGTAAAGCTTCCGGTGCATACAATTAGCAACCCTGTTGCCAGCGGATCTAAAGTTCCCGCATGCCCAACTTTTGAAACACCTGTTAGTATTCTTATCTTTTTTACAACATCAAATGATGTCCATTTATATGGCTTATTAATTAATAATACCCTGCCATCAAGAAATGGCTGCATTGCCGGCGCTACAGGTTTTTGTTTCATTAAGCGCAAATAAAATGAAACTGGTAAGATTTTAGTAATCCTTTAAACAAAATACTTTAATTAAACCATTATCGTTTTTTTCAATCTATGTTAATTTAATTAACGCATGAGAAAAAATTCCGTACGCCTGGTTTATACATTTTTAGCGACTCTTGTTTTTTATTCTGTTGCTCCATCCTGCAGTAAAAGTGCAACGCCAACAACGCGCAGACCAACAAATACTGTTACTGTTATAAACAATATTAAGTATGGCTCAAACACAGACTGGCAAGGAAATACAGAAGATCTTTTGCTCGATATTTATATACCGCCCGGTGTTACCGGCACAGAAAAATTTCCGCTAATTGTGTATGTACATGGTGGCGGTTTTGTAGATGGAGATAAAGAAGACAAAAGAACAATGATGACCGATTTTGCTAACTCGGGTTTTGTATCTGCTTCTATAAATTATCGCTTAGGCTGGAACCAGGGCACGGGCTGCGATGGAGATACGACGCAGGCAAAAGAAGCCGTTTATCGTGCTGTTCAGGATGCAAGATCTGCAATACGTTTTCTTGTTTCTAATGCCGGCACTTATTTTATTGATACAACCAATATTTTTCTGGGTGGTGAAAGCGCAGGCGCAATTACAGTGCTCTCAACAAATTATTTTACACAGGCATATGCTAACGAATTAATTCCAGGTATTCAGGCAAAATTAGGAGCAATAGATTTTGCGGATAACGATGTAAGAATTCACTATTCAATTAAAGGTATTGCAAGCGTTGCAGGTTGTTTAAATAGTCCTGACCTTATAACAACTGCTAATGTAAAGCCAACTATTTACATGCACGGAATGATGGACAATGTAATTCCCTACGATACCGGTCATGATTATAATTGCAAGAATTTTTCATTTTGCTATGGTGATTATTATTTATATAACATAAGTAAAAATCTTGCGCCGTGTGTTATGCATCTCGATTCAACCGGCGTGCATAATGTTTACGATGAACCATTTATTAAGACCAACGAAGTTTGTTTCTTCAAGAGTATTCTTAAAAATAATATTAATACCGGTTTTTATACCGGCACTGAAAGCAGTTGCCAATAGCAGATTTACTTGTTTTTCTTGAGGCGTAATTATACTTTTGCCGCCCTTATATTCTAATTATGGCAACTACAGCAGATATTTCACGCGGCATGATTTTAAAACTTGATGGCAGTCTTTATTCTGTTGTTGAGTTTGGAGAAAATAAAACTGCACGGGCAGCAGCAAAAGTTTGGGCAAAGCTTAAAGGCGTGGATAATAGCAGAACGATTGAAAAAACATGGAACAGTGGTGAGAATATTTTTCCTGTGCGTGTTGAAAAGAAGGCTTACCAGTTTTTGTATAAAGATGACAGCGGCTACAACTTTATGGACAATGAAACCTTTGAGCAAATTGCATTAGGTGAAGAAATGATTGATGCGCCGCAGTTTTTAAAAGAAGGTGGTGAAGTATTTGTTAGCATTAATACTGAAACAGAACAACCAATTGGTGCAGAATTACCAGAAAAAATTGCTTTTAAAATAACTTATACCGAACCTGGTTTACGTGGCGATACCGCAACACGCGCATTAAAAAATGCAACGATTGAAACAGGTGCAACCATACAAGTTCCATTATTTGTAAATGAAGGCGAAACAATTCGCATCAATACAAAAACAGGTGAATACGTTGATAGGGTAAAAGAATAGTTTTAATGAATGATTGATTGCAACTATCAAACTTCTTTCAGTTTAAAAATTTCATTCTCTCTTATTCCTCTTTCTGTTTCATGTAAAGTGCAGCACTCATGTTTTGCATCGTGTTCAAAAAACAAAATGTAATTATTGTTTAAAGCTTCGTTTAAAAAAGATTTTTTTTCTGACAAGGTTGTAAGCGGAAACATATCATAAGCCATTATATAAGGCATTGGTATGTGTGCAAGCGATGGTAGCAAATCAGCCATAAAAACAATTGTTCTGTCTTTATATTTTATTTGAGGTAACATCATTTTTTCTGTATGACCACTTACAAAACGAATGCTTACATTTTTTGTGAACGATATTTCGCTAAGACTTTCATCTTCACTATTTACTACTTCAATAAATTTTAACTGACCACTTTCCTGTATCGGTAAAATGTTTTCTTTTAAAAAAGATGCTTTCTCTCTTTCATTTGGATACACAGCCCAATTCCAATGTTCCTGGTTACTCCAATAAGTTGCATTTTTAAACGCCGGAATTAATTTATCTCCTTCGCGAATGATGCTTCCGCCGCAATGATCAAAATGCAAATGCGTTAAAAAAACATCAGTAATATCATCTTTACCAAAACCGTGTGCAGCTAAAGATTTATCCAGTGTTGCATCACCATGCAAATAATAATAACTAAAAAATTTTTCGCTTTGCTTGGTGCCAATTCCATTATCAACTAATATTAATTTATTGCCGTCTTCAATCAACAAGCAACGCATTGCCCATGTACATAAATTATTTTCATCTGGCACATTTAATTTTTGCCATATTGTTTTGGGAACAACACCAAACATGGCGCCACCATCCAATTTAAAAAACCCCGTTTCTATTGTATATAAATTCATGTCAATTTCATTTTTGATTTCATATGCACAAACATCAGTAAAATGAATCCGATAATAAAATAACACATCAATACCAAAACTGAGTTGCGCATACCTTCAGAAATTTCTGCAACAAAACCAAAGGAAAGTGTTCCTAAAACTGTTCCTGTTTTATCGCAAACATCATAAAAACTAAAATAAGAAGCTGTATCTTTTGTTTCCGGTAAAAGTTTTGAATAAGTAGAGCGCGACATTGATTGAATTCCTCCCATCACCATTCCAACACAAAAAGCAAGAATATAAAATTCGAATGGTGTTCTTGTAAAATACGCAAAAATGCAGATGCCGATCCACCCAATAATAGCAACAGCAAGCGTAAAAATGTTATTGGTTTTTTTTGAAAGCAATGAAAACAAGTATGCGCCAAAAATTGCTACTAATTGAATAATAAGAATTGTTGCAATAAGTTGTGTTGATTGCATTTTTATTTCATCAGCCGCAAAATAGGTTGCCATGTACATTACTGTTTGCACACCCATGTTATAAAAAAAGAAGCTTATTAAAAATCTTTTCAGAACCGGATAGTCTTTTAATTGAAGCCAAACCTTTTTCAATTCATAAAAACCATTCACTAAAATATTATGTTCGGGGCGTTGTACCGATGCTTTTGATGGCGGCAAAACATTAAAAGTAATTTGTGCAAAACCAGCCCACCAAAGTCCCACGGATAAAAAAGAAAATCTTGCAGGCCAAGAACCCCAGCCGAGATTGAGTTTGTCATTTAAAATAATCACTGCAAGACATAACACCATCAATATTACACTGCCGATATAGCCCAATGCAAAACCTTTTGCACTCACACGATCCTGATCTTTTTCTTCTGCTATTTCCGGTAAATACGCATTATAGAAAACGATGCTGCCACAATAACCAATCGACGCAATTATTGAAAGAAATAATCCAAAGCCAACATTTTCTTTCGTAAAAAAAATAAGACAGCAACAGGCAATTGAACCCAGGTAGCAAAAGAACTTCATAAAGTTCTTTTTATTGCCCTTATAATCCGCAATAGAAGAAAGTATCGGAGATAAAATTGCAATCACTAAAAATGATAAAGAAATTGCGTATGAAGCAAGTGCATCACGATCGAATGTTCTTCCAAACATCTCCACATGTTTTGGTGCAACAGATGTATAATAAGCCGGAAAAATGGTTGAAGTAATAACCAGGCTGTAAGTACTGTTTGCCCAGTCATACATAGCCCAACCGGTAATAACTTTTTTAGAAGCAGTTTGCATTGGCAGCAATTTAATAAAAGTGAAAATAATTAATAATTGATAAAATAAATTTGTAACCAAATGGTTTCGCTTTTATATTTGTAACCGATTGGTTACGTAAATATATTAATATGCGAAGAGATGTTTTTCAGGCTATAGCTGATCCTACAAGAAGAAAAATATTAAATGTGCTGGCGCATGAATCTTTAAACCTTAATTCAGTTGCCGAAAAATTTCATTCAAGCAGACCGGCTATTTCAAAACACATTAAAATACTTACAGAATGCGGACTGATAACAATTAAGCAACAAGGCAGGGAAAGGTATTGCGAAGCCAAATTGCAAAAGCTGAATGAAGTTTCGGAATGGGTTGATCAGTACAAAATTTTCTGGACAAAAAAATTAGATGCGTTGGAAGAGTTCTTATTAAAAGACACACCAACAAATAAAAAAACAGCAAAAAGATCTGCAT
>DASZUY010000026.1:0-5453 GCA_035547495.1 Parafilimonas sp.
GCTTACATTTAATAATGTTGGCAGCGGCTTAATGGTAAAAGATAGGTATGGTTATATAAAAGGATTTGAAGTAACAGGTGCGGACAAACAATTTCATTATGCGAAGGCTTATATTGATGGTGATAAAATTGTTGTATATAGTGATAGTGTAAGTGCACCGATTGCTGTTCGTTATAATTGGGCAGATTATGCAGATGATGGAAATGTATTCAACAAAGAAGACTTTCCTGCAGTTTCTTTTAGAACGGATAATTGGGATGGAATAACGAAAGATGTGAAGTATGCTATTGGGCAATAAGCTTTAATTTTACTTAAAGAAAATCATGGAGACAATATTAGTGGGTTTGAAAAATGAAAAAGCTAAAAAGCTTTTGAAAGATTTGGAAGATCTTAATCTGATTGAATTGCTTGAAAAAGGCGATACGAAAATCAATCTGTCAGAATTGAAGGATAACATCGTTTCTAAAATGAGTGAAGCTGAAATAGATAATCAATTACAATCAATTCGCGAAGAATGGCAACGGGATATTTAATCGACACCAGTGCGGTAATAAAATATCTTAATCAAACCTTTCCCAATAAAGCAATAAGTTTTATTAGCAAAATAGTCGATTCAGAAAGCAACATTTCTTTCGTTTCTGAAATTGAGCTGAAGGTCTGGGAGCCATCTTACCCGGATGACCTTAATATTTACATTCAATTTGTACAATTATCCAATGTTATTGGAATTAGCGATGAAATCATCGCAACAACAGTATCTATCAGAAAGAACTACAAATTAAAATTAGCCGATGCTCTAATTGCTGCCACTGCGGTTGTAAACAATTTAATTCTTTTGGGCGACAATGATAAGGACTTTACAAGAGTTGCCGAACTAAATTATACAAATCCTAAACATATAATTTAGGATCGTGGTTGCTAACAGATTTCTATTAAAATAAATTAAGATTAATTGAACCGAAGACACTTTATAAAAATTTCAGGCGCATCGCTTGCAACAGTACTTGTATCAAATTATATAAAAGCCGAAGGCATTTCAACGTCTGTTATTCAAATGCCTGATGCTGTAAAAATTTTATCCGGCGATGATTATTTGCCATTGCAATCATCAGATAAACAAACATGGACGTACAGAGATGTTATTGTAAGATTGAAACCAAATAAAGATTCGGTTAGTGTATTCATTCAATCGCCAACAATACCATTAAAGGAAGTACAGCTTTCATGGAAATATACAACGCCGAAAGAAGCAAAAGTTTTAGGCGATGCATGGGAACGAACTTATGGTGATGTTAGTTTTCAACCTATCAATGCAACAAAAAAATTACCATGGTATTGTGTTGAAGTAAATGCAAACAACACAACATGCTTTGGTGTAAAAACAGGTTGCAGCGCTTTTTGTTACTGGCGTGTAGCAGAAAATAATTTGGAGTTAAATCTCGACACAAGAACCGGTGGATGTGCTGTTCAATTAGGTACGCGCATGTTGCATGCAGCAGATATTGTTACAACAAAAAATACAGATAAAGAAAATGCGTTTGCAACTGTTCGCCGTTTTTGCAAACAAATGTGTGATAAGGCAAGGTTACCACAACAACCTGTGTACGGCATCAACGATTGGTATTTTGCTTACGGCAATAATTCTGCTGATTTAATTCTAAAACATACATCATTGCTTGCGCCGCTTGCAACTAATTCATCAAACAAACCTTTTTCTGTTATTGATGACGGCTGGAGTTTAGGTTCCGATTATACAAGGTCGAATGATAAATTTCCTGACATGCCAAAGTTGGTTGGTGAAATAAAAAATTTAGGCATGCGACCTGGTTTATGGACAAGACCTTTGTTAGCAAAACCGGGTGAAAGCAAAAAAATATTATCGCCAAGATTTCAGAATGATAACAAGGATGATGGCGCAACACTTGACCCAACGATTGATGAAAATATTCAGCGCGTAAAAAATCTTTTCATTTTATACAAGCAATGGGGATTTGAAATGGTGAAGCATGATTATACAACGTTTGATATTTTCAGCGAATGGGGAAAAAATATGAATGATAAAATGACTGAACCTGGCTGGCATTTTAATGATATCTCAAAAACGAATGCTGAGATTATTTTGTATTTGTATAAATCGATTCGCGATGCGGCTGGTGATATGTATGTGATTGGTTGCAACACCATCAGTCATTTATCGGCGGGTTTGTTTGAGTTGAATAGGATTGGTGATGATACCAGCGGAAAAGAATGGAGCCGCACAAAAAAAATGGGTGTAAACACGATGGGTTTTAGAATGGTGCAACACAATATTTTTTATGAAGCCGATGGTGATTGTGTTGGATTAACGACTGCCATTCCGTGGGAGAAAAATAAACAATGGATGCAATTGTTAGCACAAAGCAGCGCGCCGTTATTTATATCAGCACAACCTGAAGCTGTTGGTGCAGAGCAAAAAGATTTTATTAAACAATGCTTTACTGATGCATCCAAACCGCAACCGATTGGTGAACCGTTAGATTGGTTAGAAAATCCATATCCTGCAAAATGGAAATTAGATAATAAGATTGTTCAGTTTAATTGGGACTAAATAAATGCGCTTATCATTTTTAGTTTGTATTCTCTTTTGCTTCATACATCTTCATGCACAAATTAATTTGCCGGTTTATGATAATGCAAATGAAGAAAATTATAGCGGTGATTGGCTGGTAATGCCTGTTGCAATTAAAGCAGGTGTATATAAAAGCGCAGATTCAAAAAATATTATTTTATACAACGGCTTAGTGAAGAGAGTTTTTTGCATTCAACCTAATGTTGCTTGCATTGATTATAAAAATATGAGTAATGGTCAGCAATTATTACGTGCTGTAAAACCGGAAGCGGAAATAACTATTGATGACATTAATTACAAGATCGGCGGATTATACGGGCAAACAGAAAATGCATATTTATTGCCTGCATGGTTGAATAATTTTAGTACGCACGATAGCGATTTTCATTTTACATCTTTTACTGTAAATAGTCTTCAACCTTACATTAACTGGAGACCCAAAGGATGGGCTTTCAATAAACAACAGCCAACGGGCAAAATCATTTCATTCAATTATGCTTCTTCAGTCACTGCTTTAAAAAATGTATTTGTAAAAGTGAATTATGAAATATATGATGGTCTTCCATTAATTGTAAAATGGATTTCAATTGAAAATAAAACTGACCACATAATCACTATTGCAAAACCGGTAAATGAAGAATTGGGATTGGTTGAAGAGGAAAGTGCTGTAGTTGGTTCGCCCGAACAAATGAAAAAACAACATGGCATTTATGTTGAAACAAACTATGCATTCAATAATGCGATGCGTTATGACATTAGTGATCAAACAACACACTGGCTTGCAGACAGTACATACACTTCGCAGGTAAACTATAATTATCAAACACCTTGTTTATTAAAAGTATTTCCTGAAAAGCTTACAGGGCTTGATTTACAGCCTAACGAAATTTTTAAATCTGTTCGAACGAATGAATTATTAATGGATAGTTATGACCGTGAACGCAGAGGTTTATCTATTAGAAAAATGTACAGAACTATTGCGCCATGGACAACTGAAAATCCCATTTTCATGCATCTCATTAGTAAAAATGATGATGAAGTAAAAACGGCAATTGATCAATGTGCAGCTACAGGTTATGAAGCCGTAATATTAAGTTTCGGCAGTCATTGCAATATGGAAGATACTTCCGCCGAAAATATTACGAGATGGAAATCGCTTGCAGATTATGCGCACAGCAAAAATATTTTTATTGGCGGTTATTCATTATTTAGTTCACGAAGAATAAGTGACGAAGATGATGTGATAGATCCCGTAACTGGCAAGCCTGACGTTGCAGCATTTTTTGGTCATGCACCATGTTTGGGAAGCAATTGGGGTTTGGCTTATCTTAATAAATTAAAATATTTTATTGGTCACACAGGCTTTGACATTTTTGAAAATGATGGTCCATATCCTGGTGATGTTTGTGCTTCAACAAAACATCCGGGTCATAAAAATGTTGATGACAGCCAGTGGAAACAAATGGAATTGCAAAAAGGGTTATATCGCTGGTGCAACGAACATGGCGTGTATGTAAATGCGCCTGACTGGTATTTTTTAGATGGCACTAATAAAATTGCAATTGGCTATCGCGAAGTAAATTTTTCTTTACCAAGAGAAGATCAAAAAATATTAAACAGGCAAAACATTTATGATGGTTTGTGGGAGAAAACGCCATCGATGAGTTGGGGTTTTGTTCCGCTTACAAAATACCAGGGAGGTGATTCAAGTGCAGTGCTGGAGCCGCTTTCAGCTCACTTAAAAGATTACAAGCAATTGATGATGCAATACTATGGCGCCGGTGTACAGGCATGCTACCGCGGACCAAGATTATATGATACAGATACCACAAAGCAAGTTGTACAACATACAATTGAATGGTATAAAAAATATCGCGACATTCTTAATTCAGATATCATTCACTTGCGGCGTGCAGATGGAAGAGATTGGGATGGAATTATGCATGTGAATCCTCAGTTAAAAACAAAAGCATTCGTAATGTTGTTCAATCCACTCAAAGAAAAAATTACACGAACTATACAATTGCCATTGTATTACACAGGCCTTACAAACACCGCTTTAATAAGAGAGCAAGAGGGTGTTGCAAAAAATTTTAAATTGAGCCGCGATTATAAAGTTGAATTAAGTTTTTCCATAGAACCGGAAAGCTATACATGGTTTGTGATTGAATAAAAATATTATTTAATAAAAAAAAATCACATTGAAACGAAGACATTTTCTGCAAACCACTGCAACTGCAACAACAGCTTTGATGCTGGCATCTTTAGAAAGCTTTGCAAAACCACAATCAATAAAAATGAAAACAGGATTTCAATTAAAAATTCTTGCAACCAACTGGGGCTTTAACGGAACGATTGACGAGTACTGCGCGAAAGTGAAAAAAGATAATTATGATGGTATTGAAATTTGGTGGCCGACAGAAAAAAAAGACCAGGACGAATTATTTGCTGCACTGAAAAAATATGAACTGGAAGTTGGCTTTTTAACGGCAGGTCATGAAAGTAATTACGATGAACATTTTAAAACGTTCACAAACATGGTTGATGCTGCTGCGAACAACACTGTGCAAAGACCTTTGTATATAAATTGTCATTCAGGTCGGGATTATTTTTCTTATGAACAAGGCAAAACTTTTATTGATCATACAACGCAACTTGCTAAAGCAACAGGAATAAAAATTTGTCATGAAACACATCGTTCGAGATTGTTGTATTCATCATCTGTTGCGCGGCATTATATTGAAACAATTCCTGAACTGCGTGTAACATTTGATGTTTCGCATTGGTGCAATGTGAGTGAAACTTTGTTGGAAGATCAGCCGCAAACTGTTGCCTTAACGTTGGA
>DASZUY010000027.1:0-3754 GCA_035547495.1 Parafilimonas sp.
CAATAGTTTCCATTTCTTCGAGCAATCCATCTAACCGAAGATCTTTATTGCGCGCAATGGTAGACAGCGGAATTTTTTTATCAATGTTTTGTATGATATAAATTTTATTGTTGCTTTTGTTGGCAACAGATTTCATTACAAAATCATCCGGCTTTTCAATATCGTTCTCTTCAACATATTTTGCAATCAAATCAACAAACGGTCTTCCGAATTTAAATGCCTTGCCTTTACTTACACCCTGGCATTTTTCAAGTTCCGCCAATGTTGTGGGATACATGGTTGCCATATCCTGCAGTGAGCTTTCAAGAAAGATCACAAACGGCGGAAGCTTTTTCTTTTTACCTTCTTCATGCCGCAGTTCTTTCAACATTTCAAATAACTTTTCATCTGCTGCTGCACCGGTGCCATTTCCTTCGCCTTCATCATCATCCGCATTAGCTTCTTCAAATAAATTATTTAATACAATTTTGAATGATGCTGGCTTCTTCATAAACTTAACACCTGCTTCCGTAAATTTTAGTAAGCCATATTCTTCAATGTCTTTACGGATGATATTGCTGAGCAACATTTGCCGCAACAAACTATTCCAGAAATGTTCGTCTTTATCTTTTCCAATTCCAAATTCCGGGAAACCTTCATGACGAAACATTTGAACCTGCGGTGTAAGTTTTCCAATAATAATATTTATTACATATTCTGCAGGAAACTTTTCGTCGAGTGCTTTAATTACTTTCAGCGCTTTAACTACTTCATCTTTTGTTTCTATTTTTTCTTTGGGATGAAGACAGTTATCACAATTACCGCAATTTTCTTCCGTACGTTCTTCACCAAAATAATGCAGCAAAATTTTTCTTCTGCATACAGAGCTTTCTGCGTAAGCAACAGATTCGTTTATTAACTGTGCCCCAACTTCTCTTTCACTTAATGGTTTATCACGCATTAAATGCTCGAGTTTGCTAACATCTTTGTGGGAATAGTAAAGAATACATTTTCCTTCCAAACCATCGCGACCAGCACGACCTGTTTCCTGGTAATAATTTTCTATTGATTTAGGAATATTATAGTGAATTACAAAACGAATGTCAGGCTTGTCGATGCCCATTCCAAAGGCGATCGTTGCAACAATTACCTGCACATCTTCATTCAAAAATAAATCTTGTCTTTCTGCTCTTAGCTTTGAATCAAGACCTGCATGATAAGCAACCGCTTTAATATTATTTGCAGTTAAAAGTTCTGCGAGCTCTTCTGTTGTTTTACGATTAAGCGTATAAATAATGCCGCTCTTTCCTGCGTTCTGCGAGATAAATCGCACCAAATTTTTTACTGTCTGATCTTTCTTGATCTTAGGCTGAATTTCGTAATAAAGATTTGGGCGATTGAATGATGAAATAAAAATATTCGGATTACGCAATCCAAGATTTTTTACAATATCACTTTGCACTTTTGGTGTTGCTGTTGCTGTTAACGCAACAACCGGAATGTGTTCATCAATAATATCCATCATTTCACGCAACCGGCGATATTCGGGTCTGAAATCATGACCCCATTCTGAAATACAATGCGCTTCATCAACAGCAAAAAAAGATATCTTCAGATCGCGAAAAAAATCAAGATTCTCTTGCTTAGTTAATGTTTCCGGCGCAACATATAAAAGTTTTGTTTTACCGGTAACCAAATCATCTTTTACTTCTTTTATTTGCCCTTTATTTAAAGATGAATTTAAAAAATGAGCCACCGTATCATTTTCATTATAGCCACGTACAAGATCAACCTGGTTTTTCATTAACGCAATCAGCGGACTTACAACAATTGCGCAGCCTTCAAGTATTAATGCAGGAAGTTGGTAACACAAGCTTTTACCGCCGCCTGTTGGCATTATAACGAAAGTATCGTTGCCATTTAATAAACTGTGAATTGCTTCTTCTTGTCGCGCTTTAAATTGTTCAAAGCCGAAATGCTCATGCAATGCACTATAAATATCGTGTGCATGATTGTTAGCATTTTTGATTGTTGTTTTTGCTGCTGACTTTTTTGCCGTAGATTTTTTTTGAACCTGGATATTGGTCTTTTCTTTTAAAACCGCTTTTTTTGTTGCCATTGTCACATCATATTACCATCGCTCTTAATGGAGCCGTGAATAAATGGATTAAGTTAAATATTTATTTGAATTTTCAAAAATGTTTTAATGCAGGGATTTCAAAAATCTTGTGCGAATTCAACAAAAATATGTTTTTCTGTTGTTTAAATGATTTCTCTTTTAGTTAAAGTTAAAACGTTTTAAATAACACATTTCTTATTCATAAAGCTCATATTACTTTTGCATATATGAATAAAAGCCTGCAACAATCTGCTATCGAAACCATTAAACAAGAAGCACGGGCTTTATTGGAACTAAAGAATTATGTTAATGATTCGTTTGATAGGGCTGTGCAATGCATGCATGCTTCCGGTGGAAGAATAGTTGTAACGGGTATTGGCAAAAGCGCCATCATCGCACAAAAAATTGCAGCAACTTTAAATTCAACAGGAAGCCCTTCGTTGTTTATGCATGCAGCAGATGCAATTCATGGTGATCTCGGAATGATTCAAAAAAACGATGTTGTGCTTGTGCTTAGTAAGAGCGGTGACAGTGATGAAATAAAAACACTGACTCCTCTCATAAAAAATTTTGGAAACACACTAATTGCATTAGTAGGTAATACAAGTTCCTTTCTTGCAAAAAATGCAGACATTATTTTAAATACAACTGTGCGTGAAGAAGCTTGCCCAAACAATCTTGCACCAACAACAAGTACTACTGCACAAATGGTAATGGGCGATGCACTTGCCATTGCATTAATGAAACTGAATGGATTTAATGGCAAAGACTTTGCAAAGTTTCATCCGGGCGGAAATTTAGGTAAGCGTTTATATTTAAAGGTTGATGATATTTATAAAATGAATCAAAAGCCTTTTGTTGATGAACACGCATCATTTAAAAATATAATTTTTGAAATAACAAAAGGCAGATTGGGAGCAACGGTGGTGCTGGATGCAGCAAATAAAATAAAAGGAATTATTACTGATGGCGATATAAGAAGATTGTTAGAAAAAACCGATGATATAAAAACATTAAAAGCATCAGATGTTGTTATATCAAACCCGAAAACAATTTTGTATGATGCGTTTGCTGTTGATGCACTTGAAAAAATGAACGCGTTTAATATTAACCAGCTTATCGTTGTAAATACTGAGCATCAATACCTAGGTATAATTCATTTACACGACTTAATCCGCGAAGGAATTATTTAATATCTTGCGCGCCTTTATGCAACAACATTATTATGCCGCTATTCTTGCCGGCGGTTTAGGAACGAGGTTTTGGCCGAAAAGCAGGGCATCTTTTCCAAAACAATTTTTGGATATCCTCAACCTTGGTGAAACGCTAATTCAATCAACTTATAAACGATACAGCAACTTTATTCCCGCTGAAAATATTTTTGTAATTACTTCAGATGAATATGTTGATATCATAAAAAAACAGTTGCCCGAAATTCCTGTTGAAAATATTCTTGCTGAACCCAGCAGAAAAAACACAGCGCCTTGTGTTGCTTATATTTCTTTCAAACTTTTGGAGAAGGATCCTTCAGCTTGTTTAATTGTTGCACCAAGTGATCATTTAGTAACCGATAACAAAACGTTCGAAGAATGAAGTTTGAAAGGATTGAAGTTCGCTGAAAAAAATAAAGCTTTTGTTACGCTTGGTATTCAGCCA